>NZ_JBSFZS010000131.1:0-20036 GCF_053600395.1 Streptomyces sp. NPDC005070
CTGCTCCCAACTCCCGCTCCAGCGCCTTGATCTGCTGGGACAGCGAGGGCTGCGCGACGTGCACCAGGTCGGCGGCCCGGGTGAAGTGCCGGGTCCTCGCAGAAAGGCCGCGGGCAGCCTCGTGGCAGTCGCCGAAGGATCGCGGCAGACCCCGCAGCGCGCGTCTGAAGGCCCGAGTCGACCCCCACGGCGCTCGGCGCGGAACGGACCCCGAGGGGGATCAGACCCCGAGGCGCTCCCCGGAGGGGATGCGCACTCCGCGGGCCCAGTCCGCGGCGCGCATCGGCTTCTTGCCCTGGGCCTGCACCCAGAGCAGCTCGACGGCGTACGAACCGGTGCCCACGTACACGTTGTTCTTGGCCACGGACAGCTCGCCCGGGGCGAGGTCCGTGCGGTCCGGCACCGTCGCGACCTGGATGAGCTTGAGGCGCTCGGCGCGGAAGACGGTCCAGGCGCCGGGGGCGGGCGTGCACCCGCGCACCATGCGGTCGACGCGCAGCGCCGGGGCGGCCCACTCGATGTGGGCGTCCTCGACGGTGATCTTCGACGCCGCGCTGATGCCGTCGGCGGGCTGCGGCACGGCCTTGAGCGTGCCGTCCTCGATCCCGTCCATCGTCGCGGCGAGCAGCCCGGACCCGGCGAAGGCGAGCCGTGTGAGCAGGTCCCCGCTGGTGTCGGTGGGCCGGATCTCCTCGGTGACGGTCCCGTACACCGGTCCGGAGTCGAGGCCCTCCTCGATCAGGAAGGTGGAGGCACCGGTGATCTCGTCGCCGGCCATGATCGCGTGCTGGACGGGGGCGGCGCCGCGCCAGGCCGGCAGCAGCGAGAAGTGCAGGTTGACCCAGCCCTGGGCGGGGATGTCGAGGGCGACCCGGGGCAGCAGCGCCCCGTACGCGACGACGGGACAGCAGTCCGGGCCGATCTCCCGCAGCCGGGCCAGGAATTCCTCGTCCCGGGGCTTCGCGGGCTTGAGCACCTCGATCCCGGCGTGCTCCGCCCGCTCGGCGACCGGACTCGCGACGAGCCGTCGCCCCCGTCCGGCCGGCGCGTCCGGCCGGGTCACGACGGCGGCCACCTCGTGCCGCCCGGAGGCGATCAGGGCGTCCAGGGCGGGAACGGCGACCTCGGGGGTGCCTGCGAAGACGAGCTTCATGGGTGGCGGTTGGCCTCTCGGGCGGGAGCACTTCCATCCCCGCGCGCGTGCCGGTTCAGGCGAAGCACGGGGCAGCGCACCAGTCTATGCCGCCCGGGGCCCGGGGGCTCGGGCGTTGTCCAAGGGGCCCCGTCCCCGGGCCCGCACGGAGTTCGGAGCGCGCGTCGGCGCCGGTGGCCGTGTCCGACCGGCCGCGCACGGGGCGCGTCCACGGCACGACGGGGGGCGTACTTCTCGGGTCGCGCCCTGTTCATATGCTCTTGCGCCCTTGCACCCGTGACCACTCACCCGTCCACGCGTTGGTCAAGAAAGAGTTGACCACAGCGGGCCGCTCACCAGCGGCCCGATCCCTTTCAACGCCGGTTCGAGAGGCTTGTTCATGGCCGACCATGCAACCCACGACGCCCAGGCTCGGGCCAGCCTGCACTTGCTGGTGCGGGACATCGAGCGGGTCCGTCGGCAGGTGGACGCACTGCGCACGCTCACCGCCCAGTTGGGCAACGTCTACCGCCCGCGCCGCGCCGGCCCCTCCACGGGCTTCGTCGTCTACGGCCGCGCGCCCGCCCCGACCGTCCGTCTCGCCCAGGAGCTGCGAGACAGCGTCGAGACGCTGGTCACCGCCGCCGTGGACTTCGACCGCTCCCTCGGCTTCTCCTGGGACGCGGTGGGCTCGGCACTCGGGGTCACCAAGCAGGCGGTGCACCGGCGTTACGGCGCCCGTCGCGCCGCCACCCAGGCCGCTGCCGAGGCGGAGCGCGCCACGGAGACGGTCGACACCCACGCGATCAACGTCAACACCACCATCCCCTCGGTGCCGACCGTCCCGGCCGCCCGCTCCATGCCGACCCAGCCGACGGCCGGCAGCCCGACACTCCGCGACGAAGCCAGGTCCACGGCCTTCCCGGGCCCGCGCAACGGCTGACCGATCCCGTAGACGACAACTGCCTCCCGGCGCCGGGCCCCGGGGGGGGCAGTCCCCATTGCACGCGCTACGCGGGTCACCGCCCCGCTTCCGCCCCACCGACCGCGCGGAGGGACGACCATGACACCTCGTCACACCCACGGTCCGCGGCGGCACCCGCGCGTCATGTGCTCCCGCCCCGGACCCCGCGCCGCGCTGCCCCACCGGTGTCTCACCCGATGTCGGGCGGATCGATCCGGATGCGTATGGGCTCACCGCTCCCGCGGGCCATGCGCGCCGCCTGCGCGTTCTTCAGCGCGGCCGCCAGAGCGGAGCCACTGCCCGGGGGCACCCGGATGAGCACCCGCTCCCCGGGCTCTCCGGGAGGCGGCCCACCGGGCCGGCGGGGCCGTCCCGCCTCACCGGCCGGCAGCGGTACGGGCCCCAGCACCTCGGCGTCACCCGGCAGTTCGGCCGCCGCGAGGAACCCGGCGAGCGCCTCCGGCGCCCCGGACACCGCCGCCATCCGGGACACGGGCGGAAAGCCCAGCTCGGCGCGCTCGGCGAGTTCACGCACCGCGTGCCCGACCGGATCCCACCGCACGAGCGCCTGAACGGGCCGCAGGGTCGGTTCCGCCACGACCACGACCGTGCCGCCCGCCCCCTGCGGACGGACCAGCGCGGCGGCCGCCGTCCACCGGCGCAACGCGTCCTCGCCGGCCCGCAGATCGGGCCGTCCGAGCATGGCCCAGCCGTCGAGCAGCAGGGCCGCCGCGTACCCGCCCTCGGCGACCGGTTCGGCCCCCGGCGTGCTGACCACCAGGGCGGGCGTCGCGGACACCGTGTCCAGCACCTGCTCCCGCCCGGACGTGCGCACGGGCACGGCCGGGAACGCCCGCCCCAGCTCCTCGGCGGTCCGCCGGGCGCCGACGACCTGCGCTCGCAGCCGGAACCCGCCGCACTCCTGGCAGTGCCAGGCCGTCTCGTCCCGCCCGCACCAGCCGCAGCGCAGTGCCTGGGCGTCCTGCGCCTCCAGCGGCCCCGCGCAGTGACGGCACCGCGCGGGCTCCCGGCACCGCGCGCAGGCCATCCGGGGCACATAGCCCCGCCGGGGCACCTGGACCAGCACAGGCCCCAGCTTCAGCCCCTCCCTGACGACCTGCCAGGCGAGCGTCGGCAGCCGGGCGGCCCGCGCGGCCTCGTCGCGGGCGAGATCGCCGTCCGAGACGGTCCGCACGAGCGGCGAGGCGGCCCGCACCTGTTCCCGGTCGGCGGCCAGCGGCAGCGCCCAGCCGCTCTCGACCAGTTGCGCCGCCTCCACCGTGCACGTCCAACTCCCCAGCAGGAAGCCACACTTGTCGCGCGAGGCACGCAGCTCCAGCACCTCCCGGACATGCGGGAAGGGAGCGTTGTCGTCGCTGTGTCCGTCGTCGCCGTCGTCCCAGACGACGACGAGGCCCAGGTTCCGTACGGGAGCGAACATGGCGGCCCGGGTGCCCACCACCGCGCGAACGGACCCGCGCCGTACGGCGAGCCAGTCGCGGTAGCGCCGCTCCGGTCCGGCGTCCGCCGTGAGCACGGCGTGCTGCCCCTCCCCCATCAGAGCCTTGAGGGCCGCGTCGACGCGGGAGGCCGGCCGGCCCGCCGGTACGACGACGAGTGCCCCGCGCCCGGAGGCCAGCGTCGCCTGCACCGCACGGGCGATCTCCTCGGCCCACTCGGGACCGGGCAGCGCCGTCCACACGGCGCGCGGCGCGCCGCCGGAGGCGAGCGAGGCGAGGAAGTCGGCCCCTCGTCCGTACCGCCGCCAGGTCCCGGGTTCGGGTGCGGCCGGCGGAGGCGGGGGCGCGGGCGACTCCCGCGCCTCGGCACGGGCGTGCCGGGGCGGCACGGCGAGCTGGAGCACATCGGCCAGCGATCCCGCGTACCGGTCGGCGACGGCACGGGCCAGACCCAGCAGTTCCGGTCCGAGGACGGGTTCGGGCGAGACGACCTGGGCGAGGGCCGCCAGCGGCCCGGAGTAGTCGGACTCGGCGACCCGCTCGACGAGATATCCGTCGATGAGACCGCCGCCCTCGCGCCGCCCCTCCCGCACGTTGCGTCCACCGGCGCCGAAGCGGACCCGCACCCGCACACCCGGCTGCGCGGCCTCGTCCAGGTCCTCGGGCACGGCGTAGTCGAAGTAGCGGTCAAGGTGCAGCACGCCCTTGTCGACGAGCACCCGCGCCACGGGCAGGTCCTTCGCCAGCGGGGCACCCCGCCAGGTCCGCGGCTTCGCCTTCGGCGCCTTGGCCTGCCGCACGGCCTCCCGGATCAGCGCGAGCTGCTCGGGCGGTGCGCCGTCCGCGCCGCCCGCGCTGTCGTCGGATCGCCCGTTCGCGCTGCTCACAGCAGTATTCCTACCAGACCGCACCGACAGCGCCGCCCGCCCGAGATCAGGCCGGCCACGGATCGCGAACGCCGTGAAGGCGCTTCTGCCATGGGCCGCTCGGCCATACCGGTCGGGGACCGGCAGCAGGATTCGAACCTGCGAGGTGGACATCACCCGGAAGTATCCGCGGCCATCGCACCGGGCCGGGCGGCACGGAGTCTCCCGAGATCAGGACGGCAGCGGTACATGTTCCAGATTCACCGCACGCCATGGGCGTACTCCACCGAAGTAACCGCGGCCTTCGCACCGGGAGATCATCAGCGTACGAACCCCGGCCCGGACCGGCCACCGCTTTTCCGCGGCCGTCCCGGCACGGCCACCACCCACCCCGGGCCACCGTGCTTCCGGGCAGCCGTGAGGCCCGGCACCCCGAGGGGTGCCGGGCCTCACGGCCGTGACGAATCCTTCGCGTACTACAGGCCGGCGGCCTTGCGCAGCGCGTCCACCCGGTCCGTCCGCTCCCACGTGAAGTCGGGCAGCTCACGGCCGAAGTGGCCGTAGGCGGCGGTCTGGGAGTAGATCGGGCGGAGCAGGTCGAGGTCGCGGATGATGGCCGCCGGACGGAGGTCGAAGACGTCCGTGATGGCGGTCTCGATCTTCTCGGCGTCCACCTTGGCGGTGCCGAAGGTCTCGACGAACAGACCGACGGGCTCGGCCTTGCCGATCGCGTACGCGACCTGGACCTCGCAGCGCGAGGCGAGGCCCGCGGCGACGACGTTCTTCGCGACCCAGCGCATCGCGTAGGCGGCGGAGCGGTCGACCTTGGACGGGTCCTTGCCGGAGAAGGCGCCGCCGCCGTGGCGGGCCATGCCGCCGTACGTGTCGATGATGATCTTGCGGCCGGTGAGGCCGGCGTCGCCCATCGGGCCGCCGATCTCGAAGCGGCCGGTCGGGTTCACCAGCAGGCGGTAGCCCTCGGTCTCCAGCTTGATGCCGTCGTCCAGGAGGGCCTTCAGCTCCGGCTCCACCACGAACTCGCGGATGTCGGGAGCGAGCAGGGAGTCCAGGTCGATGTCCGAGGCGTGCTGCGAGGACACGACGACGGTGTCCAGACGGACCGCCTTGTCGCCGTCGTACTCGATGGTGACCTGGGTCTTGCCGTCGGGGCGCAGGTACGGGATGGTCCCGTTCTTGCGGACCTCGGACAGCCGGCGCGAGAGCCGGTGCGCGAGGTGGATCGGGAGCGGCATCAGGTTCGGGGTCTCGTCCGTCGCGTACCCGAACATCAGGCCCTGGTCGCCGGCGCCCTGCCTGTCCAGCTCGTCCTCGTCGCCCTCGACTCGGGACTCGTACGCCGTGTCGACACCCTGCGCGATGTCCGGGGACTGGGAACCGATCGACACCGACACGCCGCAGGAGGCTCCGTCGAAGCCCTTCTTCGACGAGTCGTAGCCGATCTCCAGGATCTTGTCGCGGACGAGCTGGGCGATCGGCGCGTACGCCTTGGTCGTGACCTCTCCGGCCACGTGCACCAGGCCGGTGGTGATGAGCGTCTCCACGGCGACCCGGGACGTCGGGTCCTCGCGCAGGAGGGCATCGAGAATGGTGTCGCTGATCTGGTCAGCGATCTTGTCGGGGTGACCCTCGGTCACGGACTCCGAGGTGAACAGGCGACGGGACACAACGCTCCCTGTGGTTGCAGCGGCTGCTGGCTGATCATTGGTGGACGGCCGGGGGCTGCGCCCGGCGTCGTCCGAGAACAGTTTATCGGTCGCACTCGGCCGCGGGACCCCTGTCTCGCCTCTCGGAAGGCCTGTGACCTGCGGCACGGGCATTCTGCGCCATGGCCACGGGTCTCCGCCAGGGTCGCCACGCCCGATTTTGCGCGATTTGTGTGACAGGTGCGACGGGAGAGGTGTCACACGAGTCGGCGTGTCACCAGGTCCCACACCGTCTCGGCCAAGGCTTCCTTGGGTCCGTGGGGCACCGCGGTCTCACTCCCGTCGGCTCCGAGCACCACCGCCTCGTTCTCCTCGGAACCGAAGGTCTTGCGCTCCCCCACCTCGTTCACCACCAGCAGATCGCAGCCCTTGCGCTCCAGCTTCGTCCGTCCGTTGGACAGGACGTCGTCGGTCTCGGCGGCGAATCCCACCACGACCTGGCCGGGGCGCGCGCGGTCCGCGGAGATCTCCGCGAGGATGTCCGGATTACGGACCAGAACGATGGGTTCCGGCTCCGCGCCGTCCTTCTTCTTGATCTTCCCGGCCGCGTACGCGCTGGGGCGGAAGTCCGCGACCGCGGCCGCCATGACCACGGCGTCGGCGTCCGGGGTCGCCTTCAGCACGGCTTCGCGCATCTGCACGGCGGTGCCGACCTGGATCACGTCGACCCCGGCCGGGTCCGGCAGACCCGTGTTCGCGGCGATCAGGGTGACCCTGGCTCCGCGCGCGGCGGCGGTACGGGCGAGCGCGTAGCCCTGCTTGCCGGAGGAGCGGTTGCCGAGGAAGCGGACCGGGTCGAGGGGCTCACGGGTGCCGCCGGCGCTGACGACGACATGCCGTCCGGCGAGATCCGGCTCGGTGACACCGCGGGCGAGGACACGGCGGCAGACCTCGAAGATCTCCCCCGGGTCGGGCAGCCGTCCCTTGCCGGTGTCGACGCCGGTCAGGCGCCCCACGGCCGGCTCGATGACGACGGCGCCGCGGCGCCGCAGGGTCGCCACGTTCTCCTGCGTCGCCGGGTGCTCCCACATCTCGGTGTGCATGGCGGGCGCGAACACGACGGGGCAGCGGGCCGTGAGCAGGGTGTTGGTGAGGAGGTCGTCGGCCAGCCCGTGGGCGGCCTTGGCGAGCATGTCGGCCGTCGCGGGGGCGACCACCACGAGGTCGGCGTGCTGCCCGATACGGACGTGCGGGACCTCGTGGACGTCCGACCAGACCTCGGTGGACACGGGGTGGCCCGAGAGCGCCGACCAGGTGGCGGCGCCGACAAAATTCAGCGCGGAGGCGGTGGGCACGACACGGACGTCGTGACCCGACTCGGTCAGTCGTCGCAGCAGCTCACAGGCCTTGTAGGCGGCGATGCCACCGCTGACCCCCAGAACGACCTTGGGCTTGGACACCGTCTCTCCCCGGGCTCGGAAACGTACGACTCCATGACACACCACAGGCCCGGCAGTCGCGCCGCCGGGCCTGGGATGAGCATGTGAACGACTACTGAGCGGGGCCTTCGACAGCCTCGGAGGTCAGCAGACCCGCGTTGATCTCGCGCAGGGCGATCGACAGCGGCTTCTCGTGGACGTGGGTGTCGACGAGCGGACCGACGTACTCGAGGAGGCCCTCGCCGAGCTGCGAGTAGTACGCGTTGATCTGGCGGGCTCGCTTGGCCGCGTAGATCACGAGGCTGTACTTCGAGTCGGTGGCCTCGAGGAGCTCGTCGATCGGAGGGTTGATGATGCCCTCGGGAGCAGTGATGGAAGAGGACACGCTCTGCCTTCCGAAAGGTGGAAATTGACCTGAAAGATCAAACAACTTCCACCAAGGCTAGCAGCTCGCGCGCCACGTCCTCGACGGAGGTGTTGACCAGGGTGACATCGAACTCCGGCTCGGCGGCGAGTTCGACCTTGGCCACGTCCAGCCGGCGCTCGATCACCTCGGGCGGTTCGGTGCCCCGACCGGTGAGCCTGCGCACCAACTCCTCCCAGGAGGGCGGGGCCAGGAACACGAGGAGCGCGTCCCGCATGGACTCACGGACCTGCCGCGCTCCCTGGAGGTCGATCTCCAGGAGGACCGGCTTGCCCGACTCCAGGTGCTCCATGACCGCGGCACGCGGGGTGCCGTAGCGGTTGCCGGCGAATTCGGCCCACTCCAGGAGCTCGCCGTTGGCGATCAGCTTGTCCATCTCGTCGTCGGAGACGAAGAAGTAGTGGACTCCGTGCTTCTCGCCGGGGCGCGGCTTGCGGGTCGTCGCCGACACCGAGAGCCAGAGCTCGGGGTGTGCCTTGCGCATATGAGCGACGACCGTGCTCTTGCCGACCCCCGAGGGGCCGGAGAGCACGGTCAGCCGCGGACGTGCGTCCGGGGGTACGGGGGACGTCCCCCGGGGTGTTACAGCCATGCAGCGATTATTCCAGCAATCCTGGTGTGTCCAGGACTCAGGCGCCGGAACCGCCGAACTCGCGCTCCAAAGAGGCGATCTGGTTCGAGCCGAGACCGCGAACGCGGCGGCTCTCGGAGATCCCGAGTCGCTCCATGATCTGCTTGGCGCGGACCTTGCCCACGCCCGGCAGGGACTCCAGGAGAGCGGAGACCTTCATCTTGCCGACGACGTCGTTCTCCTGGCCCTGCTTGATGACCTCGTGAAGAGAGGCCCCGGAGTGCTTGAGTCGATTCTTGACCTCGGCCCGCTCCCGGCGAGCCGCGGCGGCCTTTTCGAGCGCGGCTGCGCGCTGTTCAGGGGTAAGGGGCGGAAGAGCCACGCCTACGTCACCTCGGATGTCGAACTGTCGGATACGGACCGGTGAGGAACCTAGTCGCCCCACACCGGGGAGCCCCGGGCAACACGCTCGCCCGTTCTCCCTGCTGCCTTGACGGCCCGGGAGGCGCTCCCACTCGACGGAGACTAGCGGGCAAGTGCGCCGGAGTCAGCGAGAACAGAGGAAAAGTCCTGGTCAGCCTCCCTGGAGCCCGACATTTACGACATACCTCCCCGGATTTGAGGGTGTATCCAGACTCGGGGGCTCCCGAAGGCACTCGCCGGAGGGCTCTCGAACGGCTGTCGGAACGCTCAGGCGGCCGCGACGGCCGCCCTGATCTCCTCCGCGAACCCCTCGGCCGACTCCCGCAGGGCCATGACGTCCGGACCGTGACGCAGAACACCCCGGCTCACGTTCGGGACGACGTTGCGCACGGCGGACCCGAAGACGCCCGCCAGATCGGCCGCGGTCGCTCCCTGGGCACCGATGCCGGGCGCGAGGAGCGGGCCGTTGATCTCCAGGTCGTAGGAGGAGAGATCGCCCAGGGTCGCGCCGACGACCGCCCCGAAGGAACCGAGCGGCCTCTCGTCCGCGTTCTCGGCGGCCAGATGCCCGAGGATCGTCGCTCCGACGTTCCGCCCGTCCGCGCGCACGGCGTGCTGCACCTCGCCGCCCTCCGGGTTGGAGGTGAGCGCGAGCACGAAGAGCCCGGCCCCGCTCTCGCGCGCCAGCTCCACCGCGGGCTTCAGCGAGCCGTAGCCGAGATAGGGCGACACCGTCAGCGCGTCCGAGAAGAGCGGCGCGTCCTTGCGCAGGAAGGTCTCGGCGTACGCGGCCATGGTCGAGCCGATGTCGCCGCGCTTGGCGTCCATCACGACCAGCGCGCCGGCCGCCCGTGCCTGTTCGACGGACTTCTCCAGGACGGCGATCCCGCGCGAGCCGAACCGCTCGAAGAACGCGCTCTGCGGCTTGAGGACGGCGACGCGCTCGGCGAGCGCCTCGACGACCGTACGGCTGAAGCGCTCCAGGCCCGCGATGTCGTCGCCGAGCCCCCAGTCGGCGAGCAGGGAGGCGTGCGGGTCGATGCCCACGCACAGGGGACCGCGCTCGTCCATGGCGCGGCGAAGGCGCGCGCCGAAGGGTTCCAGGCTCATACGGGCTTCCTCACGTCGGCGCCGACCGCGTCGGCGAGGGTGGCGTACGGGCTCGTCCGCAGGCGGGCGGCGAGTCCCTTGTGGATGGCGCGGCCCCAGAAGGGGCCCTCGTAGATGAAGGCGCTGTAGCCCTGGACCAGCGTGGCGCCGGCCAGGATGCGCTGCCAGGCGTCCTCGGCGTTCTCGACGCCGCCGACGCCCACCAGGGTGATCCGGTCGCCCACGCGCGCGTAGAGGCGCCTCAGGACCTCCAGGGAGCGTGCCTTGAGCGGCGCGCCGGAGAGACCGCCGGTCTCCTTCACCACGGAGGGGTCGGACGTCAGCCCGAGCCCCTCGCGGGCGATGGTGGTGTTCGTGGCGATGATCCCGTCCAGGCCGAGTTCGACGGCGAGGTCGGCGACCGCGTCGACGTCCTCGTCGGCGAGGTCGGGCGCGATCTTGACGAGCAGCGGGACGCGCCGGTCCGTGACGGAGCGGTCGGCGGCCTCGCGCACGGCGCTGAGCAGCGGACGCAGTGCCTCGGTGGCCTGGAGGTTGCGCAGGCCGGGGGTGTTCGGGGACGACACGTTCACGACGAGATAGTCGGCGTGCCGGGCGAGGCGCTCGGTGGACTTCACGTAGTCGCCGACGGCCTCCGCCTCGGGGACGGTCTTGGTCTTGCCGATGTTGACGCCCACGACGGTCCTGAACACGGGCGTACGGGCCGCCAGGCGCTCGGAGACGGCCGCGGAGCCCTCGTTGTTGAATCCCATGCGGTTGATCAGCGCGCGGTCCGGCACGAGGCGGAACAGCCGCTTCCTGGGGTTGCCGGGCTGGGCCTCCCCGGTGACGGTGCCGATCTCGATGTGGTCGAAGCCGAGCATCGACATGCCGTCGATGGCCACGGCGTTCTTGTCGAAGCCCGCCGCGAGGCCGAAGGGCCCGTGCATGCGCAGGCCGAGCGCCTCGGTGCGCAGCTCCTTGTGACGGGGCGCGAGCACGGCGGCGACGAAGGTGCGCAGGACGGGGACGCGGGCGACGAGCCGGATCCAGCGGAAGGCGAGGTGGTGGGCCTGCTCCGGGTCCATCCGCTTGAAGACGAGGTCGAAGAACAGCTTGTACATGATCATGTCCTCTGAAGCGCCCGGTGAGGGGCACCTCTGGAAGGGTCAGGGGGCTCATGAAGAGGGGGACACCGTTTCCGGTGTCCCCCTGGGGGCCGCTAGTCGCGCGCCGCGGTCAGATGCTCGGCGTGTTCCTGGAGCGAGCGGACGCCCACGTCGCCGTGGTTGAGCGCGTCGATGCCCTGAACGGCGGCGGCGAGCGCCTGCACCGTCGTCAGGCACGGGACCGAGCGGGCCACGGCCGCGGTGCGGATCTCGTAGCCGTCGAGGCGGCCGCCGGTGCCGTACGGGGTGTTGACGATGAGGTCGACCTCGCCGTCGTGGATGAGCTGGACGATGGTCTTCTCGCCGTTCGGGCCCTCGCCCTCGCTCTGCTTGCGCACGATCGTGGCGTTGATGCCGTTGCGCTTGAGGACCTCGGCCGTGCCGGAGGTGGCCATCAGCTCGAAGCCGTGGGCGACGAGTTCACGCGCCGGGAAGATCATCGAGCGCTTGTCGCGGTTGGCGACCGAGATGAACGCACGGCCCTTGGTGGGCAGTGGGCCGTACGCGCCCGCCTGCGACTTGGCGTACGCCGTGCCGAACACCGAGTCGATGCCCATGACCTCGCCGGTGGAGCGCATCTCCGGGCCGAGCACCGTGTCGACGCCGCGGCCGTGGATGTCGCGGAAGCGCGACCACGGCATGACGGCCTCCTTGACGGAGATCGGCGCGTCGAGCGGCAGGGTGCCGCCGTCGCCGTTCGCGGGGAGCAGTCCCTCGGCGCGCAGCTCGGCGACGGTCGCGCCCAGCGAGATGCGGGCGGCGGCCTTCGCGAGCGGCACCGCGGTCGCCTTCGAGGTGAAGGGGACGGTGCGCGAGGCGCGCGGGTTGGCTTCGAGGACGTACAGGATGTCGCCGGCCATCGCGAACTGGATGTTGATCAGGCCGCGGACGCCGACGCCCTTGGCGATGGCCTCCGTCGAGGCGCGCAGCCGCTTGATGTCGAACCCGCCGAGGGTGATCGGCGGCAGCGCGCACGCCGAGTCGCCGGAGTGGATGCCGGCCTCCTCGATGTGCTCCATGACGCCGCCGAGGTAGAGCTCCTCGCCGTCGTACAGCGCGTCGACGTCGATCTCGATCGCGTCGTCGAGGAAGCGGTCGACGAGGACCGGCCTGGAGGGGCTGATCTCGGTCGACTCGGCGATGTACGAGGACAGCCGGGTCTCGTCGTAGACGATCTCCATGCCGCGGCCGCCGAGGACGTACGAGGGGCGGACCAGGACGGGGTAGCCGATCTCGTCGGCGATGGCCTTGGCCTCGGCGAAGGTGGTGGCGGTGCCGTGCTTGGGGGCCGGCAGGCCCGCCTCCGCGAGGACCCGTCCGAAGGCGCCGCGGTCCTCGGCGGCGTGGATCGCCTCGGGCGAGGTGCCCACGATCGGCACGCCGTTGTCCTTGAGCGCCTGCGACAGGCCGAGCGGGGTCTGGCCGCCGAGCTGCACGATCACACCGGCGACCGGGCCGGCCAGCGACTCGGCGTGGACGATCTCCAGCACGTCCTCCAGCGTCAGCGGCTCGAAGTACAGGCGGTCGGAGGTGTCGTAGTCCGTGGAGACGGTCTCGGGGTTGCAGTTGACCATCACGGTCTCGTAGCCCGCGTCGCTGAGCGCGAAGGAGGCGTGGACGCAGGAGTAGTCGAACTCGATGCCCTGGCCGATGCGGTTCGGACCGGAGCCCAGGATGATCACCGCGGGCTTCTCGCGGGGCGCGACCTCGGTCTCCTCGTCGTAGGAGGAGTAGAAGTACGGCGTGTTCGCGGCGAACTCGGCGGCGCAGGTGTCGACCGTCTTGTAGACCGGGCGCACGCCCAGCGCGTGCCGCACCTCGCGGACGACGTCCTCGCGCAGCCCGCGGATCTCGGCGATCTGGGCGTCGGAGAAGCCGTGCCTCTTGGCCTCGGCGAGCAGCTCGGGGTAGAGCTTGTCGGCGGCGGCCAGCTCGTCCGCGATCTCCTTGATCAGGAAGAGCTGGTCGACGAACCACGGGTCGATCTTCGTGAACTCGAAGACCTCCTCGGGCGTGGCGCCCGCGCGGATGGCCTGCATGACGGAGTTGATGCGGCCGTCGGTGGGCCGGACGGCCTCGCGCAGCAGCTCGGCCTTGTCACCGGGTTCGCCCACGAAGGTGAACTGGCTGCCCTTCTTCTCCAGCGAGCGCAGCGCCTTCTGGAGCGCCTCGGTGAAGTTGCGGCCGATCGCCATGGCCTCGCCGACCGACTTCATGGTGGTCGTGAGGGTGGAGTCGGCGGAGGGGAACTTCTCGAAGGCGAAGCGCGGGGCCTTCACGACGACGTAGTCGAGGGTCGGCTCGAAGGAGGCCGGGGTCTTCTCGGTGATGTCGTTCGGGATCTCGTCGAGCGTGTAGCCGACGGCGAGCTTGGCGGCGATCTTGGCGATCGGGAAGCCGGTCGCCTTGGAGGCGAGCGCCGAGGACCGCGAGACGCGCGGGTTCATCTCGATGACGATGATGCGGCCGTCGTCGGGGTTGACCGCGAACTGGATGTTGCAGCCGCCGGTGTCGACGCCGACCTCGCGGATGATCGCGATGCCGATGTCGCGCAGCCGCTGGTACTCGCGGTCGGTGAGCGTCATGGCCGGGGCGACGGTGATGGAGTCGCCGGTGTGGACGCCCATCGGGTCGAAGTTCTCGATGGAGCAGACGACCACGACGTTGTCGTTCCTGTCGCGCATCAGCTCCAGCTCGTACTCCTTCCAGCCGAGGATGGACTCCTCCAGGAGCACCTCGGTGGTCGGGGACAGCGTGAGGCCCTGGCCGGCGATGCGGCGCAGCTCGTCCTCGTCGTGGGCGAAGCCGGAGCCGGCGCCGCCCATGGTGAAGGAGGGACGGACGACGACGGGGTAGCCGCCGAGCGTGTCGACGCCCGCGATCACGTCGTCCATGGAGTGGCAGATGACCGAGCGGGCGGACTCGCCGTGGCCGATCTTCTCGCGGACGGCCTCGACGACGCCCTTGAAGAGCTCGCGGTCCTCGCCCTTGTTGATCGCCTCGACGTTGGCGCCGATGAGTTCGACGCCGTACTTCTCCAGCACACCCTGCTCGTGCATGGAGATCGCGGTGTTGAGGGCCGTCTGGCCGCCGAGCGTCGGCAGCAGGACGTCGGGGCGTTCCTTGGCGATGATCTTCTCGACGAACTCGGGGGTGATCGGCTCGACGTAGGTGGCGTCGGCGATCTCCGGGTCGGTCATGATCGTCGCCGGGTTGGAGTTGACGAGGATGACCCGAAGGCCCTCGGCGCGCAGGACGCGGCACGCCTGGGTGCCGGAGTAGTCGAACTCGGCGGCCTGGCCGATGACGATCGGGCCGGAGCCGATGACCAGGACGGACTGGATATCGGTGCGCTTAGGCACGCTGGCCCTCCATCAAAGATACGAAGCGGTCGAACAGGTAGGCGGCGTCGTGCGGTCCTGCCGCCGCTTCGGGGTGGTACTGGACGCTGAAGGCCGGCTGGTCGAGCAGGTGGAGGCCCTCCACCACGTTGTCGTTGAGGCAGACGTGGGAGACCTCGGCGCGGCCGAAGGGGGTCTGGGAGACCTCGTCGAGCGGGGCGTCGACGGCGAAGCCGTGGTTGTGCGCGGTGACCTCGACCTTGCCGGTCGTACGGTCCTGCACGGGCTGGTTGATGCCGCGGTGGCCGTACTTCAGCTTGTAGGTGCCGAAGCCGAGGGCCCGGCCGAGGATCTGGTTGCCGAAGCAGATGCCGAACAGCGGCGTCTTACGGGCCAGGACTTCCTTCATGACGGCGACGGGACCGTCGGCGGTCGCCGGGTCGCCGGGGCCGTTGGAGAAGAACACACCGTCCGGGTTCACGGCGTAGACGTCCTCGGCGGTGGCCGTCGCGGGCAGCACGTGCACCTCGATGCCGCGTTCGGCCATCCGGTGCGGGGTCATGCCCTTGATGCCCAGGTCGACGGCGGCGACGGTGAACCTCTTCGTGCCGATCGCCGGGACGACGTAGGTCTCCTTGGTGGCGACCTCGGCGGCGAGGTCCGCGCCCTTCATCTCGGGCGCCTGGCGCACCTCGGCGAGCATGGTGCCCGCGTCGGGCAGCGCGTTGCCGGAGAAGATGCCGACGCGCATGGCGCCGCGCTCGCGCAGGTGGCGGGTCAGGGCGCGGGTGTCGATGCCGCTGATGCCGACGACACCCTGGTTGCGCAGTTCCTCGTCGAGCGAGCGGCGCGAGCGCCAGTTGGAGGACACGCGCGCGGGGTCGCGGACGACGTATCCGGCGACCCAGATCCGCTGCGACTCGGGGTCCTCGTCGTTGACGCCGGTGTTGCCGACGTGCGGGGCGGTCATCACGACGACCTGGCGGTGGTAGGACGGGTCGGTGAGGGTCTCCTGGTAGCCGGTCATGCCGGTGGAGAACACCGCTTCGCCGAAGGTCTCCCCCACGGCCCCGTAGGAACGGCCGTGGAAGACCCGGCCGTCCTCCAGGACGAGTACGGCGGGAAGCGCCTTCTGCCTCTGTGAGGCGTTCCCCTGTGTGGAGGTCGTCATCGTGCGCCTTCCGTTTCCGTCTTGTTGATCATGCCGTTCAGGGTGTCGGCCCATTCGTTGTGCTCGGCCGCGCGGTCCGAGCGGAATCCGGAGTCGAGGAGCCGGTCGCCGTGCGCCCAGGTCACGACGAGGAGTCCGCCCTCGGTGAGGACCTTGCCCGCGATGCCCTTGTCGAGCCGTGCCTCGCGAAGCTGCGCGGCCGGGATGAAGAAGTCGTCCGCTCCGGGGCGTACGACGTCCAGACCCGCGTCCGTCAGGGTGAGCTCGGCCCGGCTGCGGGTGCCCAGGCCGTGCGCCACGATGCGGTCGAGCCACTGCCCGGCGGTGGTGGAGCCGTGGTAGCGGCCGCTCATGCTCAGTCTCACCGGGCCCGGGTCTTCCGGCGCGGCGGGGAGCTGGGGCAGGTCGCCCTGGAGGGTGCCGCGCCACTTCCAGCCCTCGCGCATCAGCCAGTAGACGAGCGCGACGAAGAGGGCGAGGCCGACGAGCCAGCCGATCCGGGCGGACCAGTCGGTCACTTCCGCGGACTTCTGGGCGGCGGCGATGGAGAGGTGAGGTGTCACGCGAGCTTCCCGTCGACGAGGGTGGCCTTGCCCCGCAGCCAGGTGTGGGTGACCCGGCCCGGCAGCTCACGGCCCTCGTAGGGGGTGTTGCGGCTGCGCGAGGCGAAGCCAGCGGGGTCCACGCTCCCACGGTATGCCGTGTCGACGAGCGTGAGGTTGGCGGGCTCACCTGCCGAGACGGGCCGTCCGTGGCCGGTGGCCCGGCCGATCGCGGCGGGCTTCACGGACATGCGGTCGGCGACGCCGGCCCAGTCGAGCAGCCCGGTCTCCACCATCGTCTGCTGGACGACGGACAGCGCGGTCTCCAGACCGACCATGCCCATCGCCGCGGCCGCCCACTCGCAGTCCTTGTCCTCGTGCGGGTGCGGCGCGTGGTCGGTGGCGACGATGTCGATCGTGCCGTCGGCAAGCGCCTCGCGCAGCGCCATGACGTCGCGCTCGGTGCGCAGCGGCGGGTTGACCTTGTAGACCGGGTTGTACGAGCGCACCAGTTCGTCGGTGAGGAGCAGGTGGTGCGGGGTCACCTCGGCGGTGACGTCGATGCCGCGGGACTTGGCCCAGCGGACGATCTCGACGGAGCCGGCGGTCGACAGGTGGCAGATGTGGACGCGGGAGCCGACGTGCTCGGCGAGCAGGACGTCCCGGGCGATGATCGACTCCTCGGCCACCGCGGGCCAGCCGCCGAGTCCGAGCTCGGCGGAGACGACGCCCTCGTTCATCTGGGCGCCCTCGGTGAGGCGGGGCTCCTGGGCGTGCTGGGCGACGACGCCACCGAAGGCCTTCACGTACTCCAGCGCGCGGCGCATGATCACCGCGTCGTCGACGCACTTGCCGTCGTCGGAGAAGACCGTGACGCCGGCGGCGGACTCGTGCATGGCCCCGAGCTCGGCGAGCTTCTTGCCCTCCAGGCCGACGGTGACGGCGCCGATCGGCTGCACGTCGCAGTAGCCGTGCTCCCGGCCGAGCCGGTAGACCTGCTCGACCACACCGGCGGTGTCGGCGACCGGGAAGGTGTTGGCCATGGCGAACACGGCCGTGAAGCCGCCGCTCGCCGCCGCGCGGGTGCCGGTCAGCACGGTCTCGGAGTCCTCGCGGCCCGGCTCGCGCAGATGCGTGTGCAGGTCGACCAGGCCCGGCAGCAGCACCTTGCCGTCGGCCTCCACGACCTCCGCGCCCTCGGCGGAGAGCCCGGTGCCGACGGCCTCGACGACCTCGCCGGCGATCAGGACGTCCTGCGGCTCGCCGCCGAGCACCCGCGCACCACGGATAAGGATCTTGCTCATGGTCTTACTTCTCCTCGGTACGGGTGTGGGTGACGGCGGGCTCGTTGCCGCCCAGGAGCAGGTACAGGACGGCCATGCGGATGGAGACACCGTTGGCGACCTGCTCGACGACGGTGCAGCGCTCGGAGTCGGCGACCTCGGCGGTGATCTCCATGCCGCGGACCATCGGGCCGGGGTGCATCACGATGGCGTGCTGCGGCATTCTCGCCATCCGCTCGCCGTCGAGCCCGTAGCGACGCGAGTACTCGCGCTCGGTCGGGAAGAACGCCGCGTTCATCCGCTCGCGCTGCACGCGCAGCATCATCACGGCGTCGGACTTGGAGAGGGTGCTGTCGAGGTCGTACGAGATCTCGCAGGGCCAGTTCTCGACGCCGACCGGCACCAGGGTGGGCGGCGCGACGAGGGTGACCTCGGCCCCGAGGGTGTGCAGCAGGTCGACGTTGGAGCGGGCGACGCGGCTGTGCAGGACGTCGCCGACGATCGTGATGCGCTTGCCGGCCAGGTCCTGGCCGAGCCCGGCGTCCCGGCCGACGAGCCGGCGGCGCATGGTGAAGGCGTCGAGCAGGGCCTGCGTGGGGTGCTGGTGGGTGCCGTCGCCCGCGTTGATGACGGCGGCGTCGATCCAGCCGGAGGTGGCGAGCCGGTAGGGGGCTCCGGAGGCGCCGTGCCGGATGACGACGGCGTCGACGCCCATCGCTTCCAGGGTCTGGGCGGTGTCCTTGAGGGACTCGCCCTTGGAGACGCTCGATCCCTTGGCGGTGAAGTTGATGACGTCCGCGGAGAGGCGCTTCTCGGCGGCCTCGAAGGAGATCCGGGTGCGGGTCGAGTCCTCGAAGAAGAGGTTGACGACGGTGCGGCCGCGCAGGGTCGGCAGCTTCTTGATCGGCCGGTCGGCGACCCGGGCCATCTCCTCGGCGGTGTCGAGGATCAGGACGGCGTCGTCGCGGGTGAGGTCGGCGGCCGAGATGAGATGACGCTGCATCTGTCAGGCTCCGTAAGGAAGTTCAGGGAGGATTCGGGCATGCGGGCGCGCCGGGGCGCACGTCGCGGCGTGGGCCGGAGTGCTACTTGGGCTCGCCCGGGGAGGTCTGCTTGGCACCGAGCAGCACGGTGTCGCGACCGTCCTCCTCGGCGAGCTGGACCTTGACCGTCTCCCGCAACGACGTGGGGAGGTTCTTGCCGACGTAGTCGGCGCGGATGGGCAGTTCGCGGTGGCCCCGGTCGACGAGGACGGCGAGCTGCACGGCGCGCGGGCGTCCGATGTCGTTCAGCGCGTCGAGCGCGGCGCGGATGGTGCGGCCGGAGAAGAGCACGTCGTCGACGAGGACGACGAGACGGCCGTCGATGCCGTCACCGGGGATCTCGGTGCGGGCCAGCGCGCGCGGCGGGTGCATGCGCAGGTCGTCGCGGTACATGGTGATGTCGAGGGATCCGACCGGCATCTTGCGGTCGGTGATCTCTTCGAGCTTGTCGGCCAGCCTGCGGGCCAGGAAGACGCCGCGGGTCGGAATGCCGAGGAGCACCACGTCGTCGGCGCCCTTGGCGCGTTCGACGATCTCGTGGGCGATGCGGGTCAGCACCCGCGCGATGTCGGGCGCTTCCAGAACGGGCCGTGCGTCGGCTCCGTCGTGCTGCTTGTCGTGCTGAGTGTCCATGGGAAACGGACCTCCTTCTCCGCCTCACGGGACGGATCATTAAAGGACGTCGGATTTGCGCCATCAACGGTACCAGCCCGGCGACGCGGCCGATCACATCGGTTTGAGCCACCCCGCGGTGAAGCCCGCTCGGGAGCGGTCGAAAATCCTTCGGCTTGACGGGGGAGAGTAACGCTGCGTAACCTCACAGTGAGTCACCAGCCGCGCGGCGGAGCCGCACGTTGATACAGCGTCCGGGGAGCTATATGTCCAGCGAATACGCCAAACAGCTCGGGGCCAAGCTCCGCGCCATCCGCACCCAGCAGGGCCTTTCCCTCCATGGCGTGGAGGAGAAGTCGCAGGGCCGCTGGAAGGCGGTCGTGGTCGGTTCGTACGAGCGCGGCGACCGCGCCGTCACCGTACAGCGTCTTGCCGAGCTGGCGGACTTCTACGGGGTTCCGGTCCAGGAGCTGCTGCCGGGCACCACTCCGGGCGGGGCCGCCGAGCCGCCGCCGAAGCTGGTCCTCGACCTTGAGCGGCTCGCGCACGTGCCGGCCGAGAAGGCGGGCCCGCTGCAGCGCTACGCGGCGACGATCCAGTCGCAGCGCGGCGACTACAACGGCAAGGTGCTGTCGATCCGCCAGGACGACCTGCGCACCCTCGCGGTGATCTACGACCAGTCGCCCTCGGTCCTGACCGAGCAGCTCATCAGCTGGGGCGTCCTGGACGCGGACGCGCGCCGCGCGGTCGCCCACGACGAGGCGTAGCCGGTGGCGTGCAGCGTCTGCGAGCCGATGACGATCGTGTACAGGTGGAAGTTGTTGCCGTTCGGGTCCCAGCCGC
>NZ_JBSFZS010000132.1:0-19767 GCF_053600395.1 Streptomyces sp. NPDC005070
TCGCCAAGGTCAGCCGTCCACCGCGCCACGTGAAGGCGGACCGGGTGTACTCCGCCGACGCCCTCGACTTCTTCCGCGACTTGAACCGCGGGTACATGGCCCGCTTGGCGAAAAAGTTCCCAAAAGCCGTCTGAAGATGCCGCAACGCCTGCTGCAACGGCACCGAGGAAACCTCCGCCAGGAAGGCGAGATCCTCACTCTTCTTCCACCGCGTCAGCGCGGCGGACGACTGCGCGTAGGACACACGACGCTGCTCGCCGTACCAGGCCCGGGTCCGCTCCTCCAACGCCATGTTGTACACGACACGGACACAGCCGAACGTACGCGACAGCTCGGCCGCCTGCTCCGCCGCCGGATAGAAGCGGTACCTGAAAGCCCGCTTAACCCGCTGCGCCATATCTCACACGGTATCAAATTCCCTCTAAGTGACGGCTGTCGGCCGGTGGGCGGTCCACGCCGGTCCGCCCCGCCGACGAACCGGCATTCCCTGCCCTGCTCCGCAGGAGCCTCGTTTCCTCCCTGGCCTGAAGGCCGGGGTATCCACGAAGGAGAAACCCGATGATGTCCATCCGTCCGCCTCGCCGGCGCAGCACCGCGCGACGGCTCCCGGCCGCTCTGGCGGGGGCCACGGCCGGCCTTCTGGTCGCCGGACTCGCCGCCTCCCCCGCCGAGGCCGACCCCGGCGCCACGACAACTCCGGGCACGGTCGCCCGGACCGCCGGCCACTCCCGCTTCGTACCGGGCCCCTGTCCACGGACCGCGGACCCCGTCCCCGCTCTGGACGGGGCGCACTGCGGCACCCTCACCGTGCCCGAGAACCGCTCCCGCCCCCGAGGGCGGAAGATCACCCTCTCCGTCGCCATCGTGCCGGCCGCCACCCGCAGACACGCGTCCGACCCGATCGTATGGTTCGCCGGCGGGCCCGGCGACGACGCCGTCTCCGAGGTCCAACTGGCCGTCGACGGCGGCCTGAACCGCGACCGGGACGTCATCTTCATGTCCCAGCGAGGCACCTACTCCGCCGATCCGGTGCTCACCTGCCCGAACATCGACGAGTTCAACGCCCGCGCCGTCGGCCTGGTCTACGACGCCCCCTCCACCGGACGTCTGCACGTCCAGGCGACGCGAACCTGCCGCGACCAACTGGTGCGGCGCACCAAGGACCTCGGCGCCTACAACACCACCGAGAGCGCCGCCGACTACGCCGACCTCCGCGTCGCCCTGGGCATCAAACGCTGGAACGTGTTCGGCATCTCGTACGGCACGGACCTGGCGCTGACCTACATGCGCACGCACCCGCAGGGCGTCCGGTCCGTCGGCATCGACGGTGTGCTGCCGCCGTCCCTGGCCGGGGGCGCCGTCACCTGGAAGGCCGCGCGCGAGGGCTTCGACGGCCTGTTCGCGGCCTGTGCGCAGCAGCCCGCGTGCAACCGGCGCTACCCCCATCTGTCGAGGACCTTCCAGGGCCTGGTGAGCAAGCTCGAAGCCCATCCGGTCACCACCCACGTCACCGTCCCCGGACAGCCCGGACCGGTGAAGGTCGTCATCGACGGCGGCACCCTGGTGACCTGGCTGACCTCCGCCACCCATGTGGCGCCCGGAGTGCCGCGTTCCATCGACGAGTTGGCGCACGGCAACCCGCAGCGCATCGCCGAGCAGTGGGCCGGGGGCAAGCTCAGCCCGCAGGCCGTCGGCCGGGTCGCGCACGGGCTCTCCTACGGCGTCTTCTGCGGCGAGTGGACTCCGTACGAGACCGAGGCCGAGGTGCTCCGGGCGGGACGGCGCGTGTTCCCCACGTTCCCGCGCTCGGTCCTCGCCAGCGCGCCGCAGCTCCCGTTCCTCCACGACGACTGCCGCGCCTGGAACGTCCCCGCGCAACCGCGTGCCGTCCGCAGCGTGGTGCGCAGTGACATCCCCACCCTGGTCATGTCGGCCGGGTTCGACGCGCAGACCGCGCCGAGCAACGGCCCCTACGTGGCCCGCACCCTGCCCCGCGCCACCACCGTGACCGTCCCGTACGTCGCTCATGTGGCCTTCGCCGAATCACCCTGCGCGCAGACGATCACCCAGTCGTTCTTCGACGCGCCCACGTCGGCGGACACGTCCTGCCTCGCGGGTCTTCGGCCCCCGCAGTTCGAGATCGCGCCGTAGAAGACGACCCAGCACTCCCCTCCAGGGGACCGGGGCGGGCGAGCAGCCGGAAGTCACGGCGCTCGCCCGCCCCTTCGCGCTGCGCCTGCCGCGCTGCCTGCGACGTTGGGCTGTGGCATCGGCCATGTGCCCTTCTCGGAAGACCTGGCGGGCCGGAGCACGAGCAGATGCTTCGGCGCGTACCGCGAACGTCGTCTGACGGCAGGTCATGGACCCCTTGGCCGAGCTGCGTTGTCAGTGGTGGGCGATACGTTCGGTGTCTTGGAACCGCTGTTGCACGACAGGAGTGGACGATGACCGAGAGCAGTGTGCTGCCCGCACTCAGGGTGGTGCTGACGGACGTCAACGAGCGTGTGGTGGAGGCGTGGCGCGCCGCGTTCGCCGACACCCCCGGCATCGAGATCCGCAAGGGCTCGATCCTCGACGAGGACGTCGACGCCTGGGTCACCCCCACCAACTCCCGGGGCCGCATGGACGGCGGGGTCGACGCCGTCATCAAGCGGTACCTGGGGTCCGGCATCCAGGTGCGCGTCCAGCGGGCGATCCGTGACCGGTTCGCCGGACCCATGCCGGTGGGCAGCGCGGTCTGCGTCCCGTCCGGCGCGGCCGTTCCCCGCTACCTGATATCGACGCCGACGATGCTGGGGTCCTCGCAGAATGTGAGTGCCACGCTGAACGTGGCGCTGGCGTGCGCGGCTGCTTTCCAGGCCGTGCACCGGCAGAACCGGAAGAAGCCGGGCAGCATCCGGTCCGTGGCACTGGTCGGGTTGGGGGCGCAGACCGGCCAGGTACCGGCGCGGGTGTGCGCCAATCTGATGTGGACCGGCTACACGCTCTTCCACGACCACTGGTTCGAGGACGACGACGAGCTGCGCTCCACGATCATCTCCCAGTCGCACGGAATCGAGAACGCGCCCGTCGACCAGCGGGTACGCATCGTGCCACCGGCGTCCGCCATGCCGGCGCCAGGAACTCCCAGTCCCTCCTCTCCTTCTGACGCGACGAACGAAAGCGCCTCCGCCATGACCGGATCGATCACCGGCGTCCCGGCTCCGGGCGAGCCGCCGCAGCCCCAGCCCGGTGCGAACGACCCCCTCGCCCTGACCGGGCTCTTCGACGGCGGCGGGGAGTCCTGGCTCCCGTTGCTGAAGCCGGTCATCGAGGCGCAGCCGGACGCCGCGCGGTTCATCGGGAAGGGCCGCAGCTCTGAGGTGGTCCCGGTCCGCGAGCTGACCTTCCAGGCGCTCAAGCCGAACCCGCCGCACAAGTGGAAGGTCGTGGTCTTCGGTCAGAACCCGTATCCGCGGCCCGAGAGCGCCACCGGCATAGCCATGTTCGACAACACCTTCAGCGACTGGAAGGACAGTCAGTTCGGCCGGGTCGTCAGCATCCGGTGCCTCATCAAGGCGGCGGCGATGTGGAAGTACGGCATCGTCAAGAAAACGCCGATCGCCGACGTGCGGGCGCTGCTGAAGGAGCGGGACACGGTCCAGCCGCCGGAGTGGTTCCAGGCGATGCTGACACAGGGCGTGCTCCTGCTGAACGCGTCTCTGACCGCGAGCGGTGACGGGGCGATGGGGGCCGACCAGCACACGGCGTTCTGGCGGCCGGTCGCCGAGCGGATCGTCGAGGAAATCCTCAAGGCCAAGCAGGACGCGGCCGAGGAGGACCGCGGGGTCGTGTTCGCGTGGTGGGGGGCGCACGCCCGCAGCCTGAAGCGGGTTGTCCTGCGGCTCCAGCAGAAGTACCCGGACGTCGAGGTGCGGCACCTGGACCACGCCAACCCGGCGGCGCAGGGCGACATCTTCTGCGAGGGCGACCATTTCACCCAGGTCAACGACGCTCTGGCCTCGTTGGGCGCCGACGGCATCGACTGGCTGCCGAGCAAGGGGTGGAACGGGACGGTGGTCGGCGCGGGCGACGCGAACGGGGGTGTCGCGGCGCGCATGGGCGCTTTCATCGAGTCGACCATGAACCTGCACCAGCTGTACCTGGAACGCCTCACCAGCGTCAAGGACGAGGGCCTGGTCCTGCCCGCGATCACTGGA
Organism: Streptomyces sp. NPDC005070; assembly: GCF_053600395.1. Classification (NCBI taxonomy): domain Bacteria; kingdom Bacillati; phylum Actinomycetota; class Actinomycetes; order Kitasatosporales; family Streptomycetaceae; genus Streptomyces; species Streptomyces sp. NPDC005070. The sequence continues at coordinate 4,200 of NZ_JBSFZS010000132.1, forward strand.
GTCTTCGACACCCCGCTGATGGACTTCCAGGACGCCGTCGCCCCGGTCTCCGCGGCGCTGTCCGGGCTCGCCGGGCACATCCAGCGCTCCCGCGACTTCGGCAAGAGGCGGGCCGACCAGGTGGCCGTCGTCGGCCCGTCCGCCGACGCGATCGCCGCCCTCCACCTCTACACCTGTGAGTCGGCCTTCTACCGCGAGATCAACAGCGTTCTGCGCTCCCCCGACCGCACCAGGGTCATGCCCTACCTGCCGTACCTGCGACTGCTGTTCTCGGCGGTCTCGAAGCTGCCGGCCTACACACAACCGCTGTGGCGCGGAGTGTCGCTGGATCTTCGGGCGCAGTATCCGGTGGGCCGGACAGTGACCTGGTGGGGCGTGTCCTCCTGTACCTCCGAGCTGACGGTGGCCAGGGCGTTCCTGGGCAGTCGCGGCAAGCGAACTCTCTTCGAGGTGACGCCGGCCCGGGCGGTCGGGATCAAACGCTTCTCCGCCTTCACCGGCGAGGAGGAATACATCCTCACGCCAGGTACCCAGCTCAAGGTCACGGAGGTGAAGAGCGAATCCCGCGGGCTGTGCACCGTCCGGCTGAGCGAGGTCACGGACGTAGCTCCCGTGGTCTCCTGAACCACCCCTCGTTCACGAGGGCCACGGTCGTGGTCGCCGGACGCTCGCGCCCGGCGACCACGTGGCAGAAGCCCATATCGGCAGGGCTGTCGGCCGGGCCGAGGAGATCAGACAGTGCGCGTGGCCCGAGTGCGGGTAGCCAGGGCCTGGGTGAAATTGGCGGCCGCCACGACCTCGGGCCGGCCCACGTATCCGCCGACACTCTCCACCCGCACCACGAGCGCCAGAGGCGACGTCGTGTCGTACGCCTTGGCCAGAGCGCGGATCTCACCGCGGGCGAAGAGCTGGGTCGCACCCGAGGTGGCCAGGAGGGCGCAGCCCGCGATCATGATCAGGCGGCTCCCGGCCGCGAAGGGGTTGTGCGCCAGCACGACGACGGCGTGGTCCACGAGGGTCGCCGTGTCCACGTCCGACTCGCCGTACTCCTCGCCGGTGTCCACGGCGACGATGCGGTACTCCTCGGGGAACTGCCGGAACACGTACGGCGGTTCGAGCCGGTCGGTCAGCAGTGTCCAGATGCCGTTGTGTACCGGCCCGCCGATCACGACCAGGTTCTCCTCGGCGTCCGACGCCATGGCGAAGGCCGTGGCCCTGACGGTCGCCGCCTCGTGCAGCCCCAGGTCCTGGGAGAGGAACTGCCGCAGATTCATGGCCGCGAGGGCATCGGTCTCGGGGATCTTCGGGTACGCGGAGGTCGACCCACCCGACTCCCCTACGACCATCACCACACGCCGGTCGCGGTCCAGCCGCCACACGCGGGCCGCCGGCATCCTCGTCCGGTAGTAGTGGACAAGAGTGCGGCCGAGCCAACCCACGCCGAACGCCAACAACGAGGCCACGAGGTTGAGCACCAGATCCTGCCGCACGACCGGCTCCCCCCGCCCTCGTCTGCACGTCAACGAGCAGTCTGCACCACGGTGTTGGCGGACGAGAAGGGAACAGTGGGACGCGGCGGGACACAAGTGGGGCGGAGCACCTGCGCGACCTGCACACCTCAGCGATCGGCACCCGGCCGAAAGGGGCGTGAACGGCGGCGAGCCCGGACCTCGGCAGAGGATCCGGGCTCGCCGACCGAGACAGCTGCCAGCCGTCAGCCGCAGCGGTTGGTGTGGCTGAAGTCCACGACCACGCGCTCGGGGCTGTGCAGCTTGAGCACCTTGTACGAGGGTTTGGTCTGGAACGCGGTTCCGAAGGAGACGACTCCTTCGAAGTCCCCGGTCAGGGCCAGGCCCTTCAGCTTGTACAACGGGATCTTCACCAGTTTGGGCCCCCGGTACACGGAGTTGCCGGCGCTGTTGTGCGCGACCGCGGGAGAGAGCCTGATGTTCAGGAAGTACTTCCCCGCGAGCGGGACCTTCCTGCCGGAGGGGTCGTAGCGGAGGGTGCTGACCCGGCTCACGGCGACGGACGGGGTACCGCCCTGGATGTCGATGACGAGCCGGTCGTAGGTGCAGTGTCCGGCCCAGCGGGCGTTGACGACACGGGCGGGTGACGTAGGCGTGGCGGCCGCGTTCGGCGTGACGGCCGCGGAGGCGGGGATCGTGGCGCCGACGGCGGCGAGAAGGGTGCCGGCGACTATGGCTGTGCGGGATGGGTGATGGTGCATGACGCCCCCAGTTGCTCCTGGTGAAGGGGACACACTATTTCACTAGCGTAGACACCTTCAGGGGCCGAACGGTTGCATTGCCGGAGACTTGTTCTGGGCGTTCGCCCGCGCCCCGGCGACCGGGATCACGCTCCGGCGGCTGCCGAACGCACGGCCGCATGGACGGCCCTCGCGAGACGGGCACCCCACAGGGAGCGGGGCCCGGCGAAGGCGTGCGCCTCTTCCCCGGGACGCGGGGTACGGGCGGCGACGCACACGGCGTCGGTGGGCGTGCCGGAGCAGTCGTACCCGGCGTCGAGCAGGGCCTGCACCTTGGCCTCGGTGACCGTGCTCACCGTGTTGACCAGAGCGGCGTCACCGAGTGCCACGGGAAGCGCCGCGACGATGTTGATCGTGCCCGGCGCCGCGGGATGGCGGACGGGCTCGGCGGGGGCCGCGGCCCAGCCCCGTACCCCCACTCCCGCTGTCACGACCGCGTCCACACCGCTGTCGTGGGCGTCGGCGTACCGGCTGACGTCGGCAGCCGTCATCAGGCCGACCCCCGGCCCGCTCGCGCCGGCGGCACGGGCCAGTTCGGCGAGGTGCCGGGCCGGGTCGGTGCGCCGGTAGCCGTGGGAGACCTGGGCGTTCAGGACCCACTCGCGTTCCGCGATGCCGCCGCCGAGGACCGCGCTGCTGATCATCCGCCATCCGGCGCCCGCCCGCCAGAACAGTGCGTTCAACTCGTCGCCGTCCTCGACACGGGGGAGCCGCTGCACGCGGATGAGACCGGCGACGGGTCGCGGCGGCGGGACGACTGCGGTCACCGGGCGGAACTCCTTGCGGGGGGGGAACGGCTTGATCGTACGCGTGGCCAGCCTCCTACTGCGCTGGCGCCGTGGCCGGCGAGGGCTCCCAGAGGAGAGGTCAGCTTCCGCATGTCGAGCCGGTAGGCGCCGGCGGGCGGCATCCCTCCGCCCGGCATCGGTGCCACGGGCAGAAAGCGCCCGTCGGCGGCACCGGCACGGCCACCGAACGCGCCTGAACCAGCGCGCGCCGTCGGGCTCGGATACCTGGCAGCCGAGCGTGTCACGGCTAGGGTGCATCTCCGACGTACCGTCACGAAAGGATCTTCCGTGGGCTCTCGTCTCAATCCCTACATCAGCTTCTCCGGTGACGCCAGGCAGGCCCTGACCTTCTATCAGGAGGTCTTCGGCGGTGAGCTGGCGCTCAGCGAGTTCGGCGCCTTCGGTTCCGAGGCGCCGCCCGGATTCGCCGACAAGATCATGCACGGCATGCTGGAGGCCCCCAACGGCTTCACCATCATGGGCGCGGATGTCCCGCCGGGAATGGAACGCAAAGCGGGCAACAACTTCGCCGTGAGTCTGAGCGGCGACGACGCCGAGGACCTGCGCGGCTACTGGGCCAAGCTGTCCGCCGACGGCAAGGTGTCGGTCCCGCTGGAGAAGCAGATGTGGGGCGACACGTTCGGCATGTGTACGGACCGGTTCGGCGTCGAGTGGATGGTCAACATCACCGCCGCTCCCTCGGCCTGAGCCGTCCGGAGGTCCCTTCCCGGCCCGTCCCGGGTCTCGCCGGCCACCCGGCGCGGCAAGCGGCCGCCGTGCGGGGTGGCCGGGGCCCTCCCACCCCGAGCTGACCGGAGTCAACCGGAGTGCAGGACCCGGAACTGATCGAGGTCGGCCCCGTCCCGCTCCACGACCTGGACCGGTGCCCACGCCCACTGCCAGACGCCGATGCCCGGCACGCGGGAGAACCGGATCCGCCCGCGTGTCCCCTCGACGTCGACAACAGGCCAGGACGCGGCGATGTCCGCCCGGTCCGTGCCCTGGGAGCGCAGGATGTCCGCGAGGACGTTGACCGTGTCGTAGCCCTCGAAGGCGACGAAGGAGGGCGCCCGGCCCAGCTCCTCTCGCAAAGCCGACTCGACGCGCGCGCCCAGGGAACTCAGACGCTCCGACAGATACCGCAGGAACGGGACGCCGGTTCCGTCGGCGCCCGACCGCGTGACCCATTCGGTGAACTCCGGCTGCCCTGCCGGGGCGCCGATCATCATCCCGGGCAGCCGCTTGTCGCGGCGGACCGCCTCGACGATGGACACGGCGGGCTCCGGATGCCCGACCAGGAGAAGCAGTGCCGTCACGCCCTGACCGACGAGTTCGTCGCACACGGCCGCGGGAGTCAGCGCCCGCATGTCGAGTTCGACGACGGAACCGCCGTGTGGGGCGAGGCGGTCGCGCAGGATGCCGGCCCCGGACGCCCAGTAGACACTCGGTTCGGCCGCCACGGCGATGCGGCTGTGCCCCGCGCCGAGGAGGAAGTCCGCGTAGATCCTCCAGCCGTGGGACTGCGCCGGGGCGAGCCGCGCGACCCATGGCGTCGGCTGCTCGGTCAGCGTGTCGAGAACCGCCGACGAACAGAGGAACGGCACACCGAGGGCATCGGCCCTCGTGGCGGCGGCGCGCGCGACGACGCTGTGATACTCCCCCGCCAGGGCGGCCACGCCCAGCCCGGCGAGTTCGTCCACGGCCGCCGCGGCCTTGCGCGGATCGGCCGCGGTGTCCCGTACGACCAGTTCGAGGGGTCTCCCGGCGATCCCGCCGGTGCCGTTGACCTCACTTACGGCCCGTTCGAGTCCGGCGAGCAGATGGCGGCCCGCCTCGGCCCAGCCGGGCCGGGTCAGCGGTACGAGAGCGCCGATCCGGACGGAGGATCGGTCGGTCCGCGTGCCCGCGGACGTCGACTCCGACGGGGAGACGGGCGGTGTGGGTGGCGGCGGCATGTGTCGGTGTCTCCCTGTGGACCGTGTACTGCGCTCCGTGGGCGCCAGGTCGGGCCGTCGAGGCGGTCGGCCGCGGAGCGGTGTGGTGCCACTCCGCGGCCGGACCTGGGTCGCTCCAGGAGGTTACTTGCACTCCTACTGACAGGTGACGGTGATCGGGGCGCGCACGCTGCGGCGGGGCAGCGTGATCGTCAGCAGCTTCGAGCCGGCGTCCCAGTGGTACGCCTGCGGGGACAGGTTCACGCCGGTCGCCGAGACCTTGGCGGGGGCGTGCGCCGCCATGAGGGCGATCGTCCACCGGCGGTTCTTGACCTGACCGGGGAAGGAGCCCCGCGCCGGACCGATCGACACCGTGTGGCGCTCCCCCTTCTGCCGGTACCGGATCGTCGTCGTGGCGCTCCTGCTCTTCTTGCTGGTGACTCCGTCGTCCTCGTACAGGTGGAACGACCCCGCCCGACCGGCGGCGATGGTGAGCGTGACGTCGGTGAGCGGGTTCTTGTCGTCGCCGGTCACGTCGTGGGTGCGGGTGGCCAGGATGCCGCCCGCCTTGACGAAGACCGGCATGGAGTCCAGGCCGGTGGTGACGTCGCGGGTGCCCCCGCCGGTGTAGGTCTCACCGGTGAAGTAGTTCGTCCACCGGCCGGGCGGGAACCATACCGAGGTGGTGGCGGAGGTTCCCGGCGTGGTCACGGGCGCGACGAGGAGGTCGGAGCCGTAGAAGTACTCGCTGCCGGCGGTGGCGTACGCCTGGGGTTCGTCGGGGTACTCCAGGTAGGTGGGGCGGACGATGGGCACGCCGGTGCGGTTCGCCTCCTCGGCGAGCGTGTACGTGTAAGGCACCAGGTTCTCGCGGAGGTTGAGGAACCTGTCGGCCGACTGCCGGGCCGCGGGCCCGTACTGCCAGGGCAGCCGGTCGCTGTGGTTGCTGTGCAGCCGGTCGACGGGCTGGAACGTACCGAACTGGACCCAGCGGGCGTACAGGTCGTCGGGCAGTTTGTGCGTGGTGCGGCTCTGTCCGCCCTCGGTGTACTTCTCCGAACCGGTCAGCCCTGTCGTGTCGTTGTGCCCGCCGATGTCGTGCGTGATGGCCGCCATCCCGGTCGCGGCGGACTCTCCGGGGGTGTAGCCGACCTCGAACTTCAACGCGCCCCAGGTCGAGGAGGTGTCGCCGGTGAAGTGGACGGTGCTGCGTTTGTCGGCCCACGGCCCGGTCGGCAGTCCCTGCTGGCCGCTGTATCCGGCCGCCTGGAGCGAGCCGTAGGCACGGGAGAGGACGAATCCGCGGCCGAGGTTCGCGGAACTGGCGGTGGCGTACTGCTGGTTGATCCAGGCGTCGGGTGTGACGCCCCGCAGCGACGACTGCGACGCGTCGCAGCACCAGTCGAGCCACCAGAAGTCGTTGCCCTGCCGGTCCATGGTCCGGTGCAGGTCCATGTACGCCTTGAGCTGGTCCGGGTCGCCGAAGTCGAACGTGTAGCAGTTGTTCTCGACGGCGGCACCCGAGGCACAACCCCCCTTGGTCAGCTTGCCCTTGGCCGTGGCCTGTGCCTGGGCGAACTGGGGATCGGACGCGAGGATGCTGGGGTGCACGTTGAGGGTGTTGCGCAGTCCTTGCGCGGCGGACCAGTCGAAGAAGCCCTGGGGGTCGGGGAACTTGGCGGGGTCCATCTCCCAACCGCTCCAGGTGTTAACGGCCTTGAAGTCCGTGTCGGTCACCAGGACGTCCAGCGGTGTTCCTTCGGCGCGGAACGCCGGGAGGATGGTGTTCTCGTAGTCCGCCGCGGTGCGGTCGATGTACTCCGAGTACCAGACGCCGTAGGCCCATTGCGGCAGGAGTGCGGGTGGGCCGGTCAGCGTGGCGAGGTCGGTGAGTCCCCGCTTGTAGTCGTGTCCGTAGCCGAAGACGTAGCCGTCCTGGTAGGGCGTGCCGCCGTGGCCGGGGCGGGGGGTCGCCTGGTGAGCGGTGGCGTCGTACACCGCCGACGACGTGTCGTCGAGGAGGTACCAGCCGTCTCGGTTGAGCAGGCCGGGCGTGGTGGGGACGGATTTCTCGTTGCCGGTCACGCCGTCGAGGCCTCGGCGGTATCCGCCGAGCGCGATGTGCGGCGGGGGCGCGGTCGCGCCGGAGGCGGCCACCGAGACGGTGTCCGCGTTGATGTGACAGCTCGCCGTGTCGGGGCAGTTGAGGGTGATGTCGTCGGTGCCCGCGGTGAGGGTGACGGGCAGCGAGGCCGTCTGCCAGTCGTCCCAGTCCTTCGTCGTCGGGAACGTGAGGGCGGTGCTGGTGCCGGCGGCGGACACGGTGGCGGTGCGCTGCTGGTGGAGGCCGTCGCCGCCGACGCCGTTGGCGTACCGGACCCGGAGGGTGTAGACGCCGTCGGCGGGCACGCCGACCACGTGGGTCGTCAGGTTCGATCCCTGGTGGAGGTCTCCGACGAAGCCACTGCCCGCGTATCCCTGGTGATCGGTGGCGGTGATCGCCGTACCGCCGACGCGTCCGGCTTCCGCCTCGCAGCTCGTGCCGTACGCGCAGTCCAGGATCGCGGTGCTGGAGACGGGCGGGTAGGTGTCGCCGGGGCGGACGAGGGCGACGCTGTCGACGTTGACATCGCCGGAGTCCACGGTGGTCCTGGTCAGCGCGAGGGTGTGGTGACCCGCGCCCAGCCGGACGCTCGCCGACGTGGTGTTCCAGGTGTCCCAGTTCGCCGTGACCGGCAGGGAGATCGTCTGCGCCGCGGCGCCGTCCACGGTGAGTGTGAGCGTACGGGTGCGGGTCTGACCGTCTCCGCCACGGGAGTTGGCGTAGCGCAGGTCGAACTGATAAGTCCCGCCGTCCTTGACATCGATGTCAGCGGATGCCGAGCCGCCGGTGCCCTCGAATCCGGCGGCGAATCCGCTCCCGGTGTGGCCGACGTGGTCCGAGGCGACGGAAACCCCGTCGAGACGCAGGCTCTCGGCCTCGCACAGGGCGCCGAGCGCGCACGTCAGGCGCTGCCAGGGAGCGGCGGTCACGGGGGCGCCGCCCGCCACCGACTGTGTCGAGAGGTTCTGGGCGTCGAAGGGCCCCGAGCCAACCTTGTAGCGGAGGCTCATCGCGCTCGTCCTGATCGTGAGCCAGCCGTCGGACGTCGTCGCGCTGTACGCGGCCGGCTCGAACCCGTCGCGGCCGATCGCGTTGAACGTCGGATCGTCGGTGAACTTCTGATCGCCCGCGTATTCGGTACGGATCAGCGTGGGCGAGAGGATTTCGAAGCGGGCGTTCCCCGAGGAGACGGCCGGGACGCCCAGGGTGTGCACGTCACCGGCGGCCGGTAAGTCGGCTCCGGTCAGTGTCATGGCGGCGGACACGGCGAGTGCGGCGGCGACGCCCACCCGCCGTCGTACCAGTCTCAGCCGGCGCCTACTCGACGCCCTCGACGCGTTTGCGGTCTCTGATGTCCTTGACGCGGTCGTCATACTCGCATCCGATCTGCTCTCAGCAGGGAGGCTCGCCCCCTGTGCCGGTCGAGATCCGGAGGTGTCGTACCGCTCGCGAGCAGTGTTCGGGCTGCGGCATCCTCCGGCGGTGCGGCGGTGCGGCGGTGCGGGATGGCACGGGTCTTCGGCCCGCGCCCGAGGAGATCAACCTGGGAATCAGAGCATGTCCGCTCTCACGGTGTCCATAGAGCCTCCCGCGGAGTTGTCGGCCGAAACGCGCTGTCCGCGGCGTTGGCATAAGCCTCCGCCTCAGGGTTTTCGCGCGTTCGTCGCGTCGGGGTAGCGGCGGGCGCGGGCCCAGGCGAGTTGTTCGGCGGCGCTGTTCAGCAGGGTGTCGAGGACGACGGGGTAGGCGCTGTGGGTCATCCGCCCGGCCAGGAGCCGCGCGGTGGCCGCGATGTGCGGGTGGGTGTCCGCGGGCAGTTCGGCGTACGTGGACTGCCACATCTCCTCGTCCGCCACACGGGCCTCGTCCGTCAGCGCCAGCGACCCGGCGTCCAGGGCCGCGAAGGCCAGGGTGAGGTCGATGAACGCGTGGTAGACGACGACCGCGTCCACGTCCGGGAAGCCCGCGCCGCGCAGGATCCCCAGGATCGTCTCGTCCACCGCGATCTCCCGCGGCCGGCCGGTAACCCGGCTGGCGGTCAGCACGGCGGCCTGGGGATGGGCGAGGTAGGAGGCGTGAATGGCCTGGCCGAGCGCCCTCAGGTCGGCCCGCCACTCTCCGGTGGCCGTCCAGGTGTCCAGCGCCCGTCCCGTCAGCTCCTCGCCGATGGCCCTGGTCAGGTCGTCCAGTCCGGCGAAGTAGCGGTACAGGGTGCTCGGGTCGGCACCGAGTGCCGTACCGAGTCTGCGTGCCGTCAGTCCGGTGCTGCCGTGCTCCCGCAGCATCCGCAACGCCGTCTGCACGATCAGCTTCTCGGACAGCACCGTGCCCTGCCGGGTCGGCCGGCGTCTGCGCCGCTCCGTCTCCGGCACCACCTGTTTCGCCATGCCGACCCTTCCTGCTCACCGCGCGCCGACGATCCTTATGCCAACATGATTGACCTTAACCGAGGACATCCCGTTGCATCTGTCCAGCCCGGAGGCATTCGTCTCCGGCGACGAAAGGTGTGTGACATGCGAGTACTTCTCGTGGGCGCGGGCGGCGTGGGCACCGCCGTCACTCGGATCGCGGCCCGCCGTGACTTCCTGACCCACATGGTCGTCGCGGACTACGACCTCGCTCGCGCCGAGGCCGCCGTGGCGGCCCTCAAGGAGCACGGGGACCGGTTCAGCGCGATGCGCCTGGACGCCACCGACCAGGACGCGGTACGCCGTGCGCTCACGGAGCAGAGGTGCGACGCGCTCCTCAACGCGACCGATCCGCGGTTCGTGATGCCTCTGTTCAACGCGGCCCGCGCGGCGGGAACGCACTATCTCGACATGGCGATGTCGCTGTCCGCGCCGCACGCCACGGACCCGTACGAGCAGTGCGGTGTCAAGCTCGGCGACGCGCAGTTCGAACAGGCCGACGCCTGGGAGCGCTCCGGACGGCTGGCGCTGGTCGGCATGGGCGTGGAGCCGGGCCTGTCGGACGTCTTCGCCCGGTACGCGGCCGACGAACTCTTCGACGAGATCGAGGAGATCGGTGTCCGTGACGGCGCCGACCTCACGGTCGAGGGCTACGACTTCGCCCCGTCCTTCAGCATCTGGACGACCATCGAGGAGTGCCTCAATCCCCCGGTGGTCTATGAGAAGGACCGCGGCTGGTTCACCACGGCCCCCTTCAGTGAGCCGGAGGTCTTCGACTTCCCCGAGGGCATCGGTCCGGTGGAGTGCGTCAACGTCGAGCACGAGGAGGTGCTGCTCATCCCCCGCTGGGTCGACGCCCGACGGGTGACGTTCAAGTACGGCCTCGGCGACGACTTCATCGCCAAGCTGAAGACCCTTCACGAGCTGGGTCTGGACTCCACCAGGAAGGTCACCGTCCCCTCGGACAACGGGCCGGTGGAGGTCTCCCCGCGCGATGTCGTCGCCGCGTGTCTGCCCGACCCCGCCACGCTGGGCGACCGCATGACCGGCAAGACCTGTGCGGGCACCTGGGTCAAGGGGACCAAGGACGGTTCGGCCCGCGAGGTCTACCTCTACCACGTGGTCGACAACCAGTGGTCGATGCGCGAGTACGGTTCCCAGGCGGTGGTGTGGCAGACCGCGATCAACCCCGTCATCGCCCTCGAACTCATCGCGGACGGAGCCTGGTCGGCCAGTGGCGTCCTCGGCCCTGAGGCCCTGCCGCCCCGCCCCTTCCTCGACCTGCTCAACGAGTACGGCTCGCCGTGGGGCCTGCGCGAGGAGGGCTGAGCTTCCGGGCGTGCTCCACGGCACACGGCGAGGGCGTCGTCACCGGCGGAAGGTGCGGTATGAAGTCTGCTGTGCATGATCAGACTCCGCCCGCGACCGTCCGCCTGTTCATCGCCCTCGCCCCGCCTGACCACGCGAAGGAGGAACTGGCCCGGGAGCTGCGCCCCGCCTACGGCACCCACCCTCACATGCGGTGGAACCGCATCGAGGACTGGCACATCACCCTGGCGTTCCTGGGGGAGCTGCCGGTCGGGACCGTTGCTCTGCTGCGGCCGCCTCTCGCCGGCCTCGCGGCGGCCCGCCGGCCCCCTTCCCTGGCACTGCGCGGGAGCGGCGACTTCGACGACCGTGTGCTGTGGAGCGGAATCGACGGAGACCTCGACGAACTGCACGCGCTCGCCACGGATGTGCGGACGACCGTGAGGGACTGCGGGATCGTCTTCGAGGAACGACCCTTCCGCCCCCATCTGACGCTGGCCCGCGCCCGCAGGGGAGACCGGTCCTCAACGGGCGAGATCGCCCAGGGACTCGCCGGGTTCACCGGGCGCGAGTGGCCCGCCGAACGTCTGCACCTGGTCGGCAGCAACGTCGGCCGCAGCAGCGGACCGATCCACTACCGCGACATCGCGTCGTGGCCCCTCGGCGACGGGAACTCCCCCGACTCCTGAGGGGCGGATCCCCTTACTCGTCGGAGTCCGGTTTGTTGCGGGCCGCCGCGTAGGCCTGCGCCGGGGTCATGGGGACTCCATTGAGGCTGACCGTCCTGTAAGGGCTGACCTTCGCGCAGGTCTTGGCCTCGTCGGCGGTGGAGGCGTGGGCGTCGGCGACCGCGTTCTTGCCGTCGTCCGAGGCGGACGACGACGATCCGCCGGGGTAGGTGGTGCCGCTGGGCCAGTCGCTGCCGACCACCAGGACCAGACCCGGGCTCGTGCCCTGCCTCAGATGCGAGGCGGACAGCCCGAGGGCCTTGGCGGCCGTCTGGGCCTCGCCCTTCTGACCGGTGCCGTAGGTGAGGGTCGTGGTGGTGGCCGAGACCGGGGCGTTGGCCGTGGTCGTCTCCGGACTGAAGCCGTTCCCCGTGAGCGCGGCCGCGACGACGGAGGCTCGGCCGGTGATCCCCGTGCCGTTCTGCACGGTCACGGCGACCTGCGAGGCGGGCACGGCCGAGGCGCCGGGCTTCTTGGTCGCGGAGGCCGCCGCGGACTTCTTGCCCGACGCGGTGGTCAGCGACTTGTCGTCGGCGATCGTCGCGAACAGGCTCTTCGCGCCCGCCCCCACCACGACACGGTTCTTGTCGGCGGGGTCGGGAGCCGTCTGCATCGTCGTGAACGTCATCCGCTTCGTCGGGACCTTGTCCAGGTCCGAGGCGAGCCCGATCAGCTTCTTCACGGAGCCCAGGCCTTCGTCCACGGTCAGCGCCTTGGTGGCGGCGTCGGCGAGGTGGTAAACGGCGCTGGGGTCGGTGAGGGTGCCCGCGCTCTTGAACTTGCGGATCATCGCGCTGAGGAAGATGTGCTGGGAGACGGTACGGCCCAGGTCGCTGCCGTCGCCGAAGCCGTGCCGGGAACGGACGAACTGCAGGGCCGCGACGCCCTTGAGCGTGTGGCTGCCCTTGGACAGTTTCAGATGCGAGTAGGTGTCGTACACATTGTCGCTGACGCAAACGGAGACGCCGCCGACGGCGTCGGACATCTTGACCACGCCGGAGAAGTCGAGTTTGACGAAGTGGCTGATCGGGATGCTGGTGAGCTGGTGGACCGTCGCCACCTGGCAGGCCGGGCCGTACTGCAGCGCGCTGTTGATCTGCCCGTAGTAGCCGGCCGTCGACTTTCCGGTCTCGCTGTCCTTGCAGGCCGGGACACGCGTCATGGTGTCGCGCGGGATGCTCATCACGGTCGCGTTGGAGCGGTCCGCGGACACGTGCACCACCATCTGCACATCGGCGTTGCTGCCGGTCTGCACCCCGGTCCGGGCGCAGCCGCCGCCGAGCTTGCAGTCCGCCTTGCTCGTCCGGCCGTCCGAGCCCATCACCAGGATGTCGATCGGGGTACGGCCGAAGGCGTCCGCCTTCTCCGTGCCGCCCTTCCCGTCCAGGGGGAGGGTGTCGATGTTGCCGTTCAGGTGCTCGTAGAACCACCAGCCGACGCCCGCCGTGCCCAGCACCAGGAGCGCGACACATATCCCGGCGGTCCTCAGCACCCGCCTACCGCGTCCCCGGTGCGCCCGCTTGCCGCCGTGTGAGCGGCCTCTGGACGTCAACCGGTCGCCCGGGAGTCTGGTCCCGTCAGGCCGCTTGGTGCGCTGTCCGGGCACCTGGGACGTCCGGTCCCGTGTCGCCTGGCCGCCCGAGCCGTCCCACGGGTCGCTCATCTCCCACTCCCATGAACACTCGGGCCCGTCGGCCCCGTCCCTCAGAGGTACGGCGGCCGGTACTGCGGTCTACGGGCGGATGAAGCGGGCATCTGTCCGGGTTGCGTAGTTGCGCAATCTAACAAAGTGACGGCCCGGTCGGCAGGAATCCTCCGGCGTTTCACGCGTGAGGCATCTCATGTCACCGGTGGGACGCCTGATGGAACCGTCTCCTGAAGGGAGACGTCGGATCGGGCCTTTCCGTTCCGCGGCTGCCCGGGATCCGGCCACGCGGGGCCGCCGAGCAGCCGCAGAGGCGTGCTGTCTGCGCAACGGGACGACGGCCCTCCGCACTCACCGTGAGCGCGCGGTGAGCTGCCGGATCATCACCCTCACCACGGTGACGATGTCGGGGTCGTCGACGTAGTAGACCTGCCGCCGGCCCTCGCGGCGGGACCGCACGAGGCCGGCCAGCTTCAGCTTGGCCAGATGCTGGCTGACCGCCGGAAGCGCGCCACCGACCCGGTCGGCGAGACCCGTGACGTCACATTCGCCCTGCGACAGCGCCCACATCAGGTGCAGCCGGGCCGAGGAGGCGAGCAGCCCGAACGCGGCGGCCGCGTCGGCGAGAACCTCGGCGGAAGGATCCTCGACACCACCGGCGTTCCCGGTCACAGCCTTCACCCGCTCACTTCACGGCCTCACTCGTGCGCCGCCCCAGTCTAGGTCCGGGGACCCGGCGCGTTCCGGAAGGTTCGCCAGCGCGGTGCCTCGTCGTCGGGAACGTCCGGGGAAGCGAAGTGGAACGGCACCGCGAGGAAGTCCGCCAGCGCCCGGCCCGCCTCCGTGGCGGCGGCGCCCGGCAGGGGCCCGCCGCACCGTTGGTGGACGATCGCCAGGTTTCCGTCCCCGGCCGGGTCGTCCAGGACCGCGACGAGCACCACGAACCAGCCGTGCACGGTGTCGCCGTCCCACGGTGCCTCGACCGCGGCGATCCTGCCCGGAAAGGCCGGCACGGCGCTCCCCCAAGTTGACCGTCAACGCCTCTCCGGAACCGGTCAAAAAAGGCAGGACCTTGACGGTCACCGGCCCGCTGTCCCGTGCCGACTGGGACACCCACACCTACACGGGCTACGCCGCCCAGCCGGTGCAGGTTCGTGAGATCGATGGTGACGAGGGCCGGCGGCTGCTGCGGATCATCCGCCGGGGCGCCGGGCCGGTGGTGACCTGGCGGCGGGCCCAGATGGTTCTGCTGTCCGCGCAGGGCATGCCGGTGGCGAGGATCGCCGAGGTGTCGTTCACCAGCGCCGACCGGATCAGAGACGTGATCCACAATTTCAACACGGACGGCTTCGACTCGCTGTATCCGAAGTACTCCGGTGGTCGGCCGAAGACGTTCACTCTGCCGGAACGACGTGAGATCAAGAAGATCGCCAAGTCCAAGCCGACCGAGCACGAGCTGCCGTTCTCGACCTGGAGCCTGACCAAGCTGGCGGACTTCCTGGTCGCAGAGGGGGTGGTCGACGACATCAGCCACAAGGGCCTGCGCATCCTGCTCCGCGAGGAAGGCGTCTCCATTCAACGCCTGAAGACCTGGAAGGCCTCCCGCGATCCGGACTATGCGGCCAAAAAGGCCCGCGTCGAGCACCTCTACGCGATCGCCGACGGCGAGGTCATACCCGAGGACGGCGAACCCGAAGTCATCTTCTGCATGGACGAGTTCGAGCCGCTCAACCTGATGCCCCACCCGGGCCGGCAGTGGGCCGAACGCGGAGGCAAACACATGGACCCCGACCGTGAGCCCCGCCGACGGCGCCGGGCGACCTACAACCGCTACGGCGGGGTCCGGCACCTGTTCGCCGCCCTGGACCTGACCAAGGACAAGTTCTACGGCCACATAAAGCCGATCAAGAGGCGGACCCAGTTCCTGGAGTTCTGCCGCTACCTCCGCACGCTCTACCCCACGAGAGGTGCGGATCGCGATCGTCAGCGACAACTTCTCCCCGCACTTGACCACAAAGAAGTGCCAGCGCGTCGGCACCTGGGCTGCGGCAAACAACGTTGAGATGGCCTACACCCCGACCAACAGCTCCTGGCTCAACCGCATTGAGGCCCAGTTCACCGCCCTGCGCTACTTCACCCTCGACGGCACCGACCACGCCAGCCACAAAGAGCAGGGCAGCATGATCCGCCGCTACATCGTCTGGCGAAACCGCCGCGCCGACGACCAGCGCTTACGCGCCGTCGTCGGCAGGGCGAACGTTGCTTGATGCGGCACTAGCTAGGCGAGTCTCGTCGCGCAACAGGCCACTTGAGCGAGGGCCGAGGTACAGGGCCAGTAGGACCGTGCCCTTGTGCCGATGCCTGCTGGCATGCGGTGCGCAAGC
>NZ_JBSFZS010000133.1:0-19705 GCF_053600395.1 Streptomyces sp. NPDC005070
CCGGCACGGAATTCCGTGCCGGATCAGGGGGCGGAACCCGTGCGCTACGAAACCACCGCAGGATCGGCCGACTTGGCGACCCCTTCGTCGTTGTCCTCCTCGTCGCCCATGACGATCCCGCGCCGCTTGGAGACGTACACGGATCCCACGATCACGGCGAGCGCGAGGACGGCGATGAACACCCTTGCGCCGACACTCTTGTCGTCGCCGTACGAGAACTTGACGATCGCCGGCGCGATCAGCAGCGACACCAGGTTCATGACCTTCAGCAGCGGGTTGATCGCGGGGCCCGCCGTATCCTTGAACGGGTCGCCGACCGTGTCACCGATCACCGTCGCCTCGTGTGCCTCGCTGCCCTTGCCGCCGTGGTGGCCGTCCTCGACGAGCTTCTTGGCGTTGTCCCACGCGCCACCGGAGTTGGCGAGGAACACCGCCATCAGCGTGCCGGTTCCGATCGCACCCGCGAGGAACGAACCGAGCGCCCCGACGCCGAGCGTGAACCCGATCGCGATCGGCGTGAGGACCGCGAGCAGGCCTGGTGTGGCGAGTTCGCGCAGCGCGTCCTTGGTGCAGATGTCGACGACGCGCCCGTACTCGGGTTTCTCCGAGTAGTCCATGATCCCGGGGTGGTCGCGGAACTGCCGCCGCACCTCGTAGACCACGGCCCCGGCGGACCGCGACACCGCGTTGATCGCCAGCCCCGAGAAGAGGAAGACGACCGCGGCGCCCGCGATGAGACCCACCAGGTTGTTGGGCTGGGAGATGTCCATCATCAGGTTCATCGGCGCGCCCGCTCCCGAGACCTTCTCGCCCACGTCGCTCGCGGCCGTGGTGATCGCGTCACGGTACGAGCCGAAGAGGGCCGAGGCCGCGAGAACGGCGGTGGCGATGGCGATGCCCTTGGTGATGGCCTTGGTGGTGTTGCCGACCGCGTCCAGGTCGGTGAGCACCTGCGCGCCCGCGCCCTCGACGTCGCCTGACATCTCGGCGATGCCCTGCGCGTTGTCGGAGACGGGACCGAAGGTGTCCATCGCGACGATGACACCGACCGTGGTGAGCAGGCCCGTTCCGGCGAGCGCCACGGCGAACAGCGCCAGCATGATCGACGTGCCGCCCAGCAGGAAGGCCCCGTACACGCCGAGGCCGATCAACAGGGCGGTGTAGACGGCCGATTCGAGACCGATGGAGATGCCGGCGAGGACGACGGTGGCCGCGCCGGTGAGGGAACTCTTGCCGATGTCCCGGACGGGCCGGCGGCTGGTCTCGGTGAAGTAGCCGGTCAACTGCTGGATGAGCGCGGCCAGCACGATGCCGATGCCGACGGCGACGACCGCGAGGACCCGCGGGTCACCGCCCTTGGCCTTGATCGCCGCGTCCGTGACCCCGTCCAGTTCGGCGTAGGTCCCCGGAAGGTAGATGTAGACGGCGAGGGCGACCAGGACGAGCGAGATCACCGCGGAGATGAAGAACCCGCGGTTGATCGCGGACATGCCGCTGCGGTCGGAGCGCCGGGGCGCCACCGCGAAGATGCCGATCATCGCGGTGAGTACGCCGATCGCGGGCACGATCAGCGGGAACGCGAGCCCCGAGTCGCCGAACGCCACCTTGCCGAGGATCAGCGCGGCGACGAGCGTGACGGCGTACGACTCGAAGAGGTCGGCGGCCATACCGGCGCAGTCGCCCACGTTGTCGCCCACGTTGTCGGCGATCGTCGCGGCATTGCGCGGGTCGTCCTCCGGGATGCCCTGCTCGACCTTGCCGACCAGGTCGGCCCCGACGTCGGCGGCCTTGGTGAAGATGCCGCCGCCGACACGCATGAACATGGCGATCAGCGCCGCGCCGAGACCGAAGCCCTCAAGGACCTTCGGCGCGTCGGCCGCGTACACGAGCACCACACAGGAGGCGCCCAGCAGACCGAGCCCCACTGTGAACATGCCGACGACGCCACCGGTGCGGAAAGCGATCTTCATGGCTTTGTGCGAGACGGCGGTGAGATCCTTTTCGGGCTCACCCTCCGCCGGGGTCGCTTCCCGTGCGGCGGCGGCCACGCGGACATTGCTCCGTACGGCGAGCCACATGCCGATATAGCCGGTGGTCGCCGAGAACGCCGCGCCGATCAAGAAGAAGATCGACCGTCCGGCGCGCTGATTCCAGTCGTCCGCGGGAAGCAGCATGAGCAGGAAGAACACCACGACGGCGAATACGCCGAGCGTGCGCATCTGACGTCCCAGGTAGGCATTCGCGCCTTCCTGGATCGCCGTCGCGATCTTCTTCATGCTGTCGGTGCCCTCGCCGGCCGCGAGGACCTGGCGTACCAGGATCCCGGCGACCACGAGCGCTGCCACGGCGACGACCGCGACGACCGTCACGATGAGACGGTTGTCGTCCGTCAGAACCGCGGCTGCGAAGGTTGTGGGGTGGTCAAACTGATGAGGGGTAGAAAGCCCCGCCATTCGTCCTCCTTGACGCTTGGGCTGAGCTCAAGATGTGGACGGATTCTAGATACCGGAACCTGATCGAAACAGTGGGCGGTAAGCGGAATTAGCCGTCACTTGCCCTTCGGCACATGATCGACAGGCGCCCACGGACCCAAATGCAGTAATGCCCCAGAAGCGTTGACGCTTGATCCAATTATCACGCGACTGATCGTGAATCAATTCACGAAACGCCGTGCGCGATCACCGGAGTACACGATTACCGGACTGCGCGATCACCCTGAGGACGAAAACACGTTCCCGGACATGCCGAAGGGCCCCACCGAGTAGGGCCCTTCAGGACAAACTAAGAGGGACGGCTGTCAGGAAAGAGCTACGGCCGGCGGCGTGGTCGGCCAGCTCATCCTGATCAGTCCGCCGTGCTCTCCGGCGATGACTTCCACGTCGTCGACGAGGCCGCTGATGACCGCGAGGCCCATCTCGTCCTCCTCGGCCTCCGCGTCCGAGACGGCGCCGGACGCCGCCCCGCCGGGCACCGAACCCGGCGCCTCGTCACCGACCTCGATGGAGAACTGCTTCTCCTCCTCGATCAGCGACACGTGCACCGGCGCCGCGATACCGCCGCTCTGGTGCAGTCCGACGGCACGAGTACAGGCCTCACCGACGGCGAGCCTGACCTCGTCGAGGACGGCCTCGTCCACTCCGGCCCTGCGCGCCACCGCTGCCGCCACCAGTCGGGCGGTCCTGACGTGCTCGGGCAACGCGCTGAAGCGGAGTTCAACGGTGGCCATGCATCCCCCTCTGAACTACGGGCGTGCTGTCTGGGGGCCGGGCCACAGGGCCCGGTCCCCGATGTGCGATCCCGGGCCCACGACCCGGGAGACCGGCCGTCAGTCGGTCGCGTTGACCGCCTCGTCCACCGAGGTGTGGATCGGGAACACCTTGGTGAGGCCGGTAATACGGAAGATCTTCAGAATGCGCTCCTGGTTGCAGACCAGACGCAGCGAGCCCTCATGGGCCCGGACACGCTTCAGGCCGCCCACCAGCACGCCGAGACCGGTGGAGTCGAGGAAGTCCACGCCCTCCATGTCGACGACGAGGTGGAAGCTACCGTCGTTCACCAGCTCGACCAGCTGCTCTCGCAGCTTGGGCGCGGTATATACATCGATTTCGCCGCCGACCTCGACGACCGTACGGTCGCCGTTAGGGCCGGACACATTGCGAGTCGACAGAGACAGGTCCACGGATCCTCCAGCACCTTGCTATCGAGCGGTCGCCCCATGGGACACCTCGGCAGAGCCCCCGGGACGGTTCGCCAGCCGCGATGGCATTCAATCACTTACCGGCAGGCGTGCACGACGCCTTGGGCCCATTGTCCGTCACGCCAGTGACACACTCGATGCCGATGGCCAAGAATCACCGATCCGATCGATCCTCGGCGGACACCGCTTCCCGCCCTTCGCCGAGCACCGTCCTGGACCGGCTCGCCTCGGGGCCGAGCCGGGCTTCGCGCATCACTCATACGGAGCACTTGCCCCCGCGAGCGGGTCGCCATGCCGTCTGGCCCGACCGGATCCGTTCGGAGGTCATCGCCGCGGTGCAGGCGGCGGGCATCGAACACCCGTGGGCCCACCAGGCACGCGTCGCCGAGCACGCCCTGGACGGCGAGTCGGTGATCGTCGCCACCGGCACTGCCTCCGGCAAGTCCCTGGCCTACCTCGCCCCCGTCCTGACGGCCCTCCTGGAGGGCTCCGAGGCCCCGAACGGCCGGGGTGCCACCGCCCTCTACCTGGCCCCCACCAAGGCCCTGGCGGCCGACCAGCGCCGCTCGGTGAAGGAACTTTCACAACCGCTGGGCAATGCCGTTCGCCCAGCCGTGTACGACGGCGACACACCCTTCGAGGAACGCGAATGGGTACGCCAGTACGCGAACTACGTCCTCACCAACCCCGACATGCTGCACCGCGGGATATTGCCCTCCCATCCCCGCTGGTCCTCCTTCCTGCGCGCCCTGCGCTACGTCGTCATCGACGAGTGCCACACCTACCGCGGCGTCTTCGGCTCCCACGTCGCCCAGGTCCTGCGCCGGCTGCGCCGCCTCTGCGCCCGCTACGGCGCCTCTCCCGTCTTCCTGCTGGCCTCCGCGACCGCCGCCGAACCCTCGGTCGCGGCGCGCCGCCTGACCGGCCTCCCCGTCGTCGAGGTCGCCGACGACGCCTCCCCGCGAGGGGAACTCGTGTTCGCCCTGTGGGAGCCCCCGCTCACCGAACTGCACGGCGAGAAAGGTGCACCCGTCCGGCGTACCGCCACCGCCGAGACGGCCGACCTGCTGACCGACCTCACCGTCCAGGGCATGCGCTCGATCTCCTTCGTACGGTCCCGGCGTGGCGCCGAGCTGATCGCGGTGATCGCCCAGGAGCGCCTCGCCGAGATCGACCGCTCGCTGGCCCGGCGCGTCGCCGCCTACCGCGGCGGCTACCTCCCCGAGGAACGCCGTGCCCTGGAGAGCGCCCTGCACTCCGGAGAACTCCTCGGCCTCGCCGCCACCACCGCCCTCGAACTCGGTGTCGACATCTCCGGCCTCGACGCCGTCGTCATCTCCGGCTACCCGGGCACCCGCGCCTCCCTCTGGCAGCAGGCCGGCCGCGCGGGCCGCTCCGGAGAAGGCGCGCTGGCGATCCTGGTCGCCCGCGACGACCCGCTGGACACCTTCCTCGTCCATCACCCCGAGGCGCTGTTCGACCAACCGGTGGAATCCACCGTCCTCGACCCGGACAACCCCTACGTCCTGGCCCCGCACCTGTGTGCCGCCGCCTCCGAGATCCCGCTCACGGACGAGGACTTGGACCTCTTCGGCCCCGCCGCCGCCGGACTGCTGCCGCAGCTGGAGGCCGCGAAGCTGCTGCGCCGCCGGGCCACGGCCTGGCACTGGACGCGCCGGGAGCGGGCCGTCGACCTGACCGATATCCGCGGGGGCGGCGGCAGCCCGGTGCAGATCGTCGAGGCCGGCACCGGCCGCCTGCTCGGCACGGTCGACGAGGGCGCCGCGCACACGGCGGTCCACGAGGGCGCGGTCCATCTGCACCAGGGCCGTACGTACCTGGTGCGCAAACTGGACCTGGAGGACTCCGTCGCCCTGGTCGAGGAGGCCAGTCCGCCGTATTCGACGGTCGCGCGCGACACGACCACCATCGCCGTCCTCGAGACCGACGTCGAAGTCCCCTGGGGTGACGGCCGGTTGTGCTACGGCTCCGTGGAAGTCACCAACCAGGTCGTCTCCTTCCTGCGCCGCCGCGTCATCACCGGCGAAGTGCTCGGCGAGACCAAGCTCGACCTCCCTCCCCGTACGCTCCGCACCCGTGCCGTCTGGTGGACGGTCACCGAGGACCAGCTCGACGCGGCCCGGATCAACCCGGAGATCCTCGGCGGCACCCTGCACGCCGCGGAGCACGCCTCGATCGGCATGCTGCCGCTGTTCGCCACCTGCGACCGCTGGGACATCGGCGGCGTCTCCGTCCCGCTCCACCCGGACACGCTCCTGCCCACCGTCTTCGTGTACGACGGCCACCCGGGCGGCGCCGGATTCGCCGAGCGGGCCTTCCACACCGCCCGCTCCTGGCTCACGGCCACCCGTCAGGCCATCGCCTCGTGCGAGTGCGACGCCGGCTGCCCCTCCTGCATCCAGTCCCCCAAATGCGGGAACGGCAACGATCCCCTCCACAAGCGAGGCGCCGTACGCCTGCTCACGGAACTCCTGCGGGCCGCACCGGAGCCAGGCCCGGAGGCGCCGGCTGGTGAGGAGTCGGGTCGCGAGCAGTCCGGCGAGGGCAGTCGGGCCGGGATGGGTCCGGACGGGTCGGTAGGACCGAATGGGCTGGGTGGGCCGAATGGGCTGGATAGGCCGGATGGGTGAAGGCCGGCGGCCGGTCGGACGAAAGTTGGGCCCGGATGGGCCGAACGGGTGATTCGCGGGTGCACGACCCCGCAGGCCCCGCCCTCGATCTGACCTCGGCGGTGATCGGTCCCGTTCCGGACGACGCCGTCACGTCCGAGATCTGGCCCTCGACCTCGCACCGCACGAGCCGCGCGTTCTGGGCTCGGACCACCCGGTCCGCGCGAGCGCAGGCCGCCGTGCCACCGTCGCTCCAGTGGTCTGCCGCGGCGAGGGCCGCCAAGTCCGCGGCCCCTGCGGCCCGGTGCCGCACCACGACGGCCTGTCCCATCGACAGCACCGCCCCGAAGACCGCACAGAGCACAGCGACCACACCCACCGTCCACACCGTCGCGGACCCTCTGTCGGAGGACGCACTCCCCCGGTCGGAGGACTCACGCCCCCGCGCACAACGGCCCCTCCCGACGGGCGGCCTCGCCGATCGCCGGCTCAGCCCGGCACTCCGGCTCCTCATCTCCCCTCCACCCCCGCGACCGTACTTCCCACCGTCTCCTCCGCCAGCGCCACCGCCTCGTCCTTCAGTTCAAGGGACAGAGCGGCGGGACCGGGTGTCCGCGCGCCGACAGTGACCCGGACCAGGTCCCCTTCCCGGCCCACCGTGATCTTCGCGCCGGGCGGGGCCGCGCGGCGGGCCGTCTCCAGGACGGCTTCCTCCGGGTCCTGGCGCGCCGCCGACCGAGCGCCCGCCCTCGCCGCGTCCACGCACTGGATCTGCGCGGACGCGGCGAGCAGTGCCCAGACGAGCGCCATGCCGACGAGCACCAGAGAGGGCAGAACCACGGCGGCCTCGGCGGTGACGAATCCACCGTCCCGGCGCGGGACCGGACCCGCCCTCAACTTGGCTTGTCCCATGCGGCGTTCACATCTGGACATTCAGCGCCCGCCCCACGATGCCCTGCAGTTCCTCGCCGACCTGCCCGCTCGTCACCACCTTGTAGAGCGCGGCCGCGAAGGCCACCGCCGCGATGACACCCACCGCGTACTCGGACGTGACCATCCCCGCGTCCTTCCGCGCCGCGACGGACGCGACCATCCAGGCCCGCATCCACGCACGCCCTCGCCCCTGCCCCTGGTTCTCCACCTGTTCCTGCTCCTGGTCCTGGTTCTGCTCCTGGTCCTGGTTCTGCTCCTGTTCTCGTCCCCGTCCTCGCGCCGATCCGAGAACTCGCGCCGTCCCGCTCATTTCAACCTCCGTGAGATTCAGCCCTGCAGGTCACTTCGTCCGCTTCGTTCTTCGCCGCTGTTCACCACTCGCCCCGCCGTCCGTCACCCACCACCCCCTCGCAGCAATCCGTCGGCCAGCCCGATCACCACGGGCAGCACGCCGATCGCGAGGAAGGCGGGCAGGAAGCACAGCCCCACCGGGGCGGTGACCATGACGGCCGCTCGGCGGGCCCTCGCCGTCGCCGTGCGCGCCCACTCGGCGCGGGCCTCCGCCGCGAGCCGGCCCACCGGTACAGCCGCCGGGACGCCCGACTCACCCGCCCGCTCCAGCAGTCGCGCCAACCCCTGAGCACCCGGCAACGACGCCAACCTCCGCCACGCGTCGACCGGTTCACCGCCGAGCCGCACCTCCGCCGCACCACGGGCCAGCCTCTCGCCCACAGGTCCGCCCAGTGCCTCGCCTACGGCCTGGGCAGCCGCCACCGGACTCGCCCCCGCAGCGATGCAGGCGGCCACCAAGTCTGCTGCGAGGGGCAGTTGGCGGGCGGCCGACGCCACGTCGTACTCCTCCGGAGGTCCCGGATTCCGCCGCCGGAGCCACCATCGGACTCCGAACCCTGCTGCCAGTCCGACCAGAACTCCGACGAGCCCGCCGATCAGAACCCAGCCGGTACACACGACACCCAGCAGGGGCAGCCATCGCCGGCCGAAGCCCCGTACCTCGTGGCGCCGCGGTGATGGCGCGGGTTCCGGGAGCAGCAGCGCGGCCAGGCGGCCCCGCACTCTCCTCGCCCGCCGCACCGTCCCGAGCCAACGGGCCGGCGAGCCGATCAGGAGCACTCCGCACACAAGTACCCCCAGCCTGTGGACAACTTCCGCGCTCATGCCGCCTCCGCTCCTCGTACGATCCGCAGCGCCCACCACAGCCCCACGCTCTCCAGCACCCCGCCGACCAGCAGGCAGCCCAGCCCGGGACCGGTGTGCAGCAGCACGTGCAGGGGTTCCGCGCCGAGCGCGGTGCCGAGCAGGAGACCGAGGACGGGCAGGCCCGCGAGCATGGAGGCGGTCGAGCGCGACCCAGCCAACTGGGCATGCATGTCGGCTCGTTGATCCCGCTCGGCTCGCAGCGCGGCCTCCAGTCGGTCCAGTCCCGCCGCCAGCCCCGCGCCCCGGTCCACGGCCACACGCCAGCACACGGCGAGCCCCACCAGTCCGTCGGCGCCGGG
This sequence comes from Streptomyces sp. NPDC005070, assembly GCF_053600395.1. Taxonomy (NCBI): domain Bacteria; kingdom Bacillati; phylum Actinomycetota; class Actinomycetes; order Kitasatosporales; family Streptomycetaceae; genus Streptomyces; species Streptomyces sp. NPDC005070. Next base: position 8,778 of record NZ_JBSFZS010000133.1, read on the forward strand.
CTGCCGTGCCGCCTCGGTGAGCGCGCCCGGCACGTCTCCGCCGAATCTCGCCGCGGCCAGCACCGACGGCTGCGCCCCAGCGAGTCCGTCCGAATCACGTGCGGCCGCGAGCAGCGCCTCGCCGGGCTGGCGTCCGGCCCGCACCTCACCGGCGAGCGCGCCGCACAGGGCGATCACCGCGTCGCCCCGTCGCTCACCCTCGCGCCGGGCCTCCGCCGCTCGCCGCACCCGGCGCAACAGGGGCATGCCGGCGGCTCCGAGGAACAGGGGCACAAGTGACGTGCCCAGTACCGCGATCACCGCTCCCGCCACCAGCGACCACGCTTCGGGCCGCAGCCGCCCGCGCAGCCGTGGCCAGCCGACACGGGCCCACTCCCACAGGGGCGGCCCGGTCGCCGCCCCGCAGCCGGCGAGCAGCACCCTCGCTCTGCGCGCGCCCGAGCCGTGCCCGCCGATCAGCCAGGCCGCGATCCCGGCGCACGCCACGGCCGCTCCGGCAGGTGCGTCCGCCATCTCACCGAACCTCATCCCGCTCCCCGATCGCGTCCCGACGTCCGGCCCCCGTGAAGACCCCGGTGTCCACCACCTCCGAAGGACTCCTCGTCCTCCTCCGGTCCGGAGGAACTTCCTCTCTCCCGAGCCCGAACGGCTCGCGACACCCCTGGCCCGACCCCATCGGCTCGCGACACCCCTCACCCGTGCCGATCGCCTCCCGACCCCCCTGGTTTCGACATCCCTGGCTTCCCTCCCGAAGGAGCTCCCGCAGCCGCTCCCACCCCCGCTCGCAGGCGAAGGCGTCCTCGCCCCACCGCAGAGCAGGCACCGTCAACACGAGCCCCGACGGGGCTCGTTCCAGCACATGAACCTCGGCGATCCGGCGCCGTCCGGTGCGGTCCCGTACGAGATGAAGGACCACGGACAGCGCCGCCGCCAGTTGGCTGTGCAGCGCGGCCCTGTCGAGGCCCGCCGCGGTGCCCAGGGCCTCCAGCCGGGCCGGGACCTGCGCCGCAGCGTTGGCGTGAAGCGTTCCCGAGCCGCCCTCGTGTCCTGTGTTCAGCGCCGCCAGCAGCGAGACGACCTCCGGACCTCGCACCTCGCCGACCACCAGTCGGTCCGGTCTCATCCGCAGGGCCTGCCGGACGAGATCCTGGAGCGAGACGAGGCCGACGCCCTCCTGATTGGCGGGCCTCCCTTCCAGGCGCACCACATGCGGATGGTCGGGACGCAGCTCGGCCGAGTCCTCGGCGAGCACGATCCGCTCTCCCGGACCCACCAGCCCCAGCAGCGCGCTCAGCAAGGTCGTCTTGCCCGAGCCCGTGCCTCCGCTGATGAGGAAGGACAACCGGGCGTCCAGCAGTGCTCTGAGCACCTTGTCCCCTCCGGGCGGCACCGTTCCCGCCGCCACCAGCTCGTCGAGAGTGAACGCGCGCGGCCGCACGACACGCAGGGACAGGCACGTGGAGCCGACGGCCACCGGTGGCAGCACCGCGTGCAGACGGGTTCCGTCCGGCAGCCTGGCGTCCACCCAGGGGCGAGCGTCGTCGAGCCGTCTGCCGGCCACCGCCGCGAGGCGCTGCGCGAGACGTCGTACGGCTGCCGCGTCCGGGAACGACACGGTGGTCAGCTCCAGGCCGCCGCCGCGGTCCACCCAGACCCGGTCGGGCGCCGACACGAGCACGTCGGTCACCGACGGGTCGGCGAGCAGCGGCTCCAGCGGACCGCTGCCGACCAGCTCGGAGCGCAGCCGCTCGGCCGCGCCGAGGACTTCGGCGTCCCCGAGCACCCGCCCCTGTTCACGCAGCGCCTGGGCCACGCGCGCGGGAGTCGGTTCGGATCCGCTCTCGGCCAGCCATTGCCGCACGCCGTCCAGCAGCCCCGCACCGCCGTCCGGGCCGGCCCCGGCCCCGTCCCACGCCTCCGTCCCCGCGGGCGGGAGGCCTGGTGGACCGCCCCGCGTTTCCTTTCTCGCGTCCCAGCTCATACGCCCCCTCCTTCGACCGGAACGCGCTCCCAGAAGGCCGTGCAGAACCGTGCCAGGGGCCCCTTCGCCGCGCTCCCCGGTGGTGCCCCGCCGTCGAGCGGGAAGGACTCCGCCGGCAGTTCGCCCACCAGGGGCAGGTCGAGCAGACGGGCGACCTCGCGGTCGTCGAGGCCCGGCGCGCAGGGGCCGCGGACCACGATCCGCAGATCGCGCAGAACCATGCCGACCGCGGACGCCACCCGCCCGGCCGCCGCGACCGAGCGCAGGTCGGCGGGGACCACCAGCAACCCCATGTCGAGCTGGGCGAGGATCTCGGCGACACCTTCGTCGATGCGGCGGGGCAGGTCGACGACCACCACGCCACCACGCCTTCTGGCGGCGGCCAGCACCGCGCGCACCGCCTGCGGGGGAACGGTGACCGTGTCGCTCCGGTCCCAGCTCAGGACCCGCAAGGCGTGCAGTCGGGGCAGGGACTCCTCCAGGGCGCCACCGCCGACCCTGCCGCGGGACGCCGCGAACGCCGGCCAGCGCAGCCCCTCGGCCGTCTCCCCGCCGAGGAGTACGTCCAGTCCGCCTCCGAGAGGGTCCGCGTCCACGAGCAGGGTGCGCTTCCCCTCACGCGCGGAGGTGACGGCGAGCGCGCAGGCCAGCGTGGAGGCGCCGGCCCCGCCACGGCCGCCGAGCACACCGACGGTGAGAGCGGGCCTGCCGACTCCTTCGGCCACATCCGCGATGCGGTCGACGAGCCATTGCTCGCCGTCCGGCAGCACCAGGACGTGATCAGCGCCGATCTCGACGGCACGCCGCCAGACTCCGGAATCGTCCTGGTCCCGGCCTACCAGAACCACTCCCCTTCTCCGCGCGGCGCCCCGTACGCGCGATGCCGCGTCGTCGCCGACCAGGACGAGGGGCGCCGCCTCCCAGCTCCCCCTGCGTTCCGGAATCCCGTGATGGACCTCGGGCCGCGCGCCCGCCGCGGCGCACAGGCGCAGCAGGTCGTCCAGGAGGTCGACGTCCTCGGTGACGATCAATGGTCCGCCCTGCCGCCCCTCGGCGGTGGGCGGCCGGTCATGGGTGATGGCTCCCGCCACGATCTCCAGCCCCCTTCGCTGCTTCTTGCGCGGGGCCCTCCAGGACCCCGTGATTCCCGCTCGTGTGAAGAGCCGTCAAGCGGCCTCCATATGAACGGCCGATACGAACCGGCCAAACGCGTCCGACAAACGGAACCGGTCATGAACCGGCCACGAACGGAGCGCGTGAGAATCACGGTGCGGCGATCCCGGAAATCGTGTGGATCTTGGTCCAAAACTGTGGACAACTCGGCGGCTGTGAATATCGCCTTCACGCCTACCGGTGAACGCTCAACGGCTTCCGCAGAGCATCCCCACAGCTACGCACAGTGACGGATCATGGATGCAATGAGAGGGCGGAATCAACGGTGCCGAGGAGGCTCCGGGGCCGCGCAGAAGCGGAGAAAACCCATCCGGACATGCGACGACCCCCGCCGGGGGGGAGAGCGGGGGTCGTCCCCACGGCCGACTCGGGGGGGGAGGAGTCGGACCGGGTTAGCACGGTCGCGAACGATCCGTGACTTCCATGGTGTACCCGAGAGCCTTCTCAGGCAAACCCACGCGCCTCACCTTACGCCGAATGGTGGGCCCTATGCTCGACCTCGTGGAAAACCACTCCTTGCCTCGTACAGCGGCCTTCTTCGACCTGGACAAGACGGTCATTGCGAAGTCGAGCACGCTCACCTTCAGCAAGTCGTTCTACCAAGGCGGACTGATCAACCGCAGGGCGGCCTTGCGTACCGCGTACATCCAGTTCGTGTTCCTGGCGGGCGGCGCCGACCACGACCAGATGGAACGGATGCGCAAGTACCTGTCCTCGATGTGCCGCGGCTGGAACGTCCAGCAGGTCAAGGAGATCGTCGCCGAGACACTGCACGACCTCATCGACCCGATCATCTACGACGAGGCCGCGTCGCTCATCGAGCAGCACCACAAGGCCGGTCGCGACGTCGTGATCGTGTCCACGTCCGGTGCCGAGGTCGTGGAGCCGATCGGCGAACTGCTCGGCGCCGACCGGGTCGTGGCGACCCGCATGGTCGTCGGCGAGGACGGCTGCTTCACCGGAGAGGTGGAGTACTACGCCTACGGGCCGACGAAGGCCGAGGCGATCAAGGAGCTGGCCGCGTCCGAGGGGTACGACCTGCCCCGCTGTTACGCCTACAGCGACTCGGCGACCGATCTGCCGATGCTGGAGTCCGTCGGACATCCGCACGCGGTGAATCCGGACCGCGCGCTGCGCCGGGAGGCGGTCGCCCGCGCGTGGCCGATTCTGGACTTCCACCGCCCGGTCCGGCTGAAGCAACGGCTGCCCGGCCTGTCCGTACCCCCTCGCCCCGCACTCGTCGCGGCGGCCGCGATAGGAGCCGCGGCGGCCACGGCGGGACTCGTCTGGTACGCCAGCCGACGCCGCGCGACGGCGGTGTGAACCTCCACGCGCGCGAAAGGGTCCTAAATGAAGTCCATTTCTCACCCTTTTGAACCTAAAAGTAAAGAAGTGCGGTGAGGGGTTTCGCTTCCTCCGGACCTGGAGTACAAAGGGTTTAACGGCCCGCGAGACCAAGGACATCCGAGAGGATCACCTTCAAACGCAACCAGGCCCCACGGACCGAGCATGAACATCGAGCACCCACGCGACGTCGACCCGTCGATTACGGGCCAGCCGCACCAGGTGACGGGCAGAAGATCCCGGCCTGATGGGCAACATATCGAGGACGCCTGGTAACCCGGTGAACGTGCCAGCGGCGGTACGAGAACTCGTACCGCCGCAACCCTTTCCAGGCGATCACGCCCTTACGCGGCGCCTCGCTGCAGCGCCTCGCAGACCGCGGCGGACTCCCTGGCGCCCAGCTCGACGGCCCTGCCGCAGTGCGCGATCCATGCGGCCATGCCGTCCGGGGTGCCGGAGACGTAACCGTCCAGTGCCCCGAGATAGGCCGCACGGCCGAGTTCCGCGTGGCCGACCTCCGCCGGGCAGATGGACTTCGGGTCGAGACCACTGCCGATCAGGACGATGCGCTCGGCGGCGCGCGCGACCAGTCCGTTGTGGGAGGCGAACGGGCGCAGGGCGATCAGTTCGCCGTGGACGACGGCCGCCGTGACCAGGGCCGGGGCGGAACCGCCCGCGATGATGAGCTGGGACAGCCCTTCGAGACGGCCCGCGACCTCGTCCGCGTCCGGCAGCGGAAGCTCCACCAGGGGCTCTTCGGCCTTCTCCCCGCTCTGCCTCGGCCGGCCGACCGCCTCACCCCGGTCGGCCGCCGCGACCAGGTGGAGCCTGGCCAGCACACGCAGAGGCGACTGCCGCCAGATGGACAGGAGCTGGCCCGCCTCGGCGGTCAGCCGCAGGGCGGCGCCGAGCGTCCGGTCCTCCTCCCCCGCACTGAAGTCCGTACGCCGGCGCACCTCTTCGAGGGCCCAGTCGGCCCCGGACAGCGCCGCGGAACCACGGGCCCCGCGCAGCGCCGCCTCGGACGTGATCTCGTTGCCACGCCGCCGCATGATCCGGTGCCCGTAGACCCGGTCCACGGCCTTGCGCACGGACTCCACGGAATCGGCCACCCCGGGAAGTGAACCGAGGGCCGCGAGCGGATCGGCGGTCGCACCTGTCGTACTCATGAGTACGACATTACGCACCCCGGACCCGCGCCCCACGAAGGAGTGGTCTTCTTCACGCGGCGCGAGCACCTGGAGCGACGGCCGCACTACTCTTGGTGAACATGAAAATTGCTTTCGTCGGGAAGGGCGGCAGCGGCAAGACCACCCTGTCCTCGCTCTTCATCCGCCACCTCGCCGCCTCAGGGGCACCTGTCGTCGCCGTGGACGCCGACATCAACCAGCATCTGGGGGCCGCGCTCGGGCTCGAAGAGACGGAGGCCGCGAAGCTCCCCGCCATGGGCGAGCGGCTGCCGCTCATCAAGGACTATCTGCGCGGCTCCAACCCGCGCATCTCCTCCGCCGAGACGATGATCAAGACGACCCCGCCCGGGGAAGGCTCCCGGCTGCTGCGGGTCGGCGAGACCAATCCGGTGTACGACGCCTGCGCGCGACCGGTGGAACTCGACGGCGGCGTGGTCCGTTTGATGGTCACCGGCCCGTTCACCGAGGCCGATGTGGGAGTGGCTTGCTACCACTCCAAGACCGGTGCTGTGGAGCTCTGCCTGAACCATCTCGTCGACGGCCGGAGCGAGTACGTCGTCGTCGACATGACGGCGGGCTCCGATTCCTTCGCGTCCGGCTTGTTCACCCGCTTCGACATCACGTTCCTTGTCGCCGAGCCGACCCGGAAGGGAGTCTCCGTCTATCGCCAGTACAAGGAGTACGCCCGCGACTTCGGCATCGCCCTGAGGGTCGTCGGCAACAAGGTGCAGAACCAGGACGACATCGACTTCCTGCGAGCGGAGGTCGGCGACGACCTCCTGGTCACGGTCGGGCACTCGGACTGGGTACGCGCCATGGAGAAGGGGCGTCCGCCCCGTTTCGAGACCCTGGAAGAGGCCAACCGGCGCTCGCTGCACGCCCTGCGGGCCGCCGCCGACGCCACGTACGAGCTGCGCGACTGGGAGCGGTACACGCGCCAGATGGTGCAGTTCCACCTGAAGAACGCCGCCAGTTGGGGCAACGCCAAGACCGGGGCGGACCTCACCGGACAGGTCGACCCCGGATTCGTGCTCGGCGAGAGCCCCCTGGCCACCGCGTGAGGAGCCGACGGCCGACGGCACCGCTTCGGGCCCGGCAACGGACGGCCCGAAGCGCCACCGCGGCCTGAGCGGGCAGGGCCCCGGGCACCGTGACGACCTGAGTGACGGGACAGCCCGGGGCACCACTGCGACGGGACGGCCCAGGGCACCGCTACGGCTTGAGCGCCGGTGCCCCGGGGACACCCTTCGGAGCCGGGGCAGGGCGGCCCGCGAGGAAGGAGGCCCAGCCCTGCTTCGGCGCCTCCGCGACCTGGAGGCCGCGGAGCTTGGCGAGGGTGGCCGGGTCCTGGGCGTCGAGCCAGTCGGCCAACTGACGGAAGGAGACACAGCGCACCTCGGCCCTGGTGCAGACGCGCTCGACGACCTCGTCGACGGCACGCATGTAGGTGCCGCCGTTCCAGGACTCGAAGTGGTTGCCGATGATCAGAGGCGCGCGATTGCCGTCGTAGGCGCGGTCGAAGCCCTCCAGCAGCCCGTCGCGCATCTGGTGGCCCCAGAACTCCTGCTTGGCCGGGTCGCCCTGGGTCTGCGTTCCCGACTGGTTGACCATGAAGTTGTAGTCCATGGTGAGCTGCTCGTAGGAGTGTCCGGGGAACGGCACGAGCTGCATCGACAGGTCCCACAGTCCCTCCTTCCTCTTCGGCCAGACCTGGTCGCCGACGCCGCTGCTGTCGTAGCGGAAGCCCAGCTCGCGAGCCGCCTTCATGAAGTTCTCGCGGCCCTCCAGACAGGGGGTGCGGGCGCCGACGAGTTCCTTGTCGTAGTCGAAGGGCAGCGAGGCCGCGTCCTTCAGGCCCGTGTTGGTCTTCCAGGACTTCACGAACGACTTCGCCTGGGCGATCTCGCTCTTCCAGTCCGCGACCGACCACTGGCCGACCCCGGCCTCCGTGCCACAGAAGTGGCCGTTGAAGTGCGTGCCGATCTCGTTGCCCTCCAGCCACGCGCCGCGCAACTGCTTCGCGGTGTCCGCGATGCCCTGCCCGTCGTTGAAGCCGATCTCCGAGCTGCCGGGAGAGTGCTGTGGCGGCAAGTACCGGTCGCGCTTGTCCTCCGGCAGCATGTACAGGCCGCTCAGGAAGTACGTCATCGTCGCGCGGTTGGCCCGGGAGACCTTCCGGAAGTGGGAGAAGAGCCTCTGGCCGTCCTCGCCGGCGCCGTCCCAGGAGAAGACGACGAACTGCGGTGGCCTCTGGCCCGGCCTCAGCCGCTCGGGCCGCGGAAGATGCGGCTGGGCCCCGGTGTACGACGTGGATCCGTCGCCGATCAGGCGGACCGTGGCCTTGGGCGCCGGAGCCCCCGTCGCCTTCTTCGCACCGTGCGCACGTTCACGGGAAGGCGTGCCGCCGCCGCTCGCGCAACCGGCGAGCGCCGTGGCGCAGGCCGCGGCGATTGCCATGCCCGCGGCGATCCTCTGGGTGGCGGCCATGTTCCGCCCTCCTTCTCCTCCGTCGGGCAGCGCCGGTCGGGGCGCCGGCGCGGCTGTGCACCGACAGGGCCGCCAAGGTTTCACGAGACCGAGAAGGAATAAGTACGACAAGCCGATTAAAAGCTCACTTCACCCCAGGGGGTGAATTAATGCCCCAATTGCCCCTATTTTCGACATCATCCCTTTACTCTGCATTACGATCCATTTACCGAGCGTTGAAGAATCCCGCCGCTGCATGCCGTGACCCACGGCCGCGACCCGCCCCCCGCCGCCTCGGACGGGGGATCACCTGTTCCGCGACCGCGCCGCCCCGGAGGAGACGGGAACCATGTCTGCCTGCGTCCCCACCCGCGCCGCCGACCCGACTCGGCCCGCGCAGGTTCACCAGCCCCACAGCCCCCCGCCGGTCCCGCCCCGACGCTTCCGTGTCGCGGGCGCCGATCTGTCCGCTTCGATCGCGGTCTTCCTGATCGCCCTCCCTCTGTCCCTCGGCATCGCCCTCGCCACCGGCGCGCCGCTCCAGGCCGGGCTGGTCGCCGCCGCCGCCGGCGGACTGGTCGCGGGCCGGCTCGGCGGCTCGCCTCTGCAGGTGAGCGGTCCCGCCGCGGGACTGACCCTCGTCACCGCCGAGCTCATCCAGCGCTACGGCTGGCGCGCGACCTGCGCCATCACCGTGCTGGCGGGCATCACCCAGCTCGGTCTCGGCTGCCTGCGGGTAGCCCGTACGGCCCTGGCCGTCAGCCCCGCCATCGTGCACGGCATGCTGGCCGGCATCGGGGTGACCATCGCCGTGGCCCAACTCCACATCGTGCTGGGAGGCATTCCACAGAGCTCCGTCCTCGAGAATCTCGTGGGACTGCCGGACCAGGTGGCCCGGATGCATTCCTCGGCGGTGTCGATGAGCGTGCTGACCCTGGTGCTGCTGTTCGCCTGGCCGCGGCTCCCCGGACGGACCGGGCGGGTGCTGCGCAAGGTCCCCGCCGCGCTGATCGCCGTCGCCGGAGCGACCCTCACCGCCTCTGCCGCCGGACTGACGCTGCCGAGGGTCGAACTGCCGTCCTGGCGCATCCACGCGCTGGCCGGACTGCCCGAGGGGCCGGTGCTCGGCATCGTCGCCGCCGTCCTCACCGTGACGCTGGTGTGCAGCGTGCAGTCGCTGCTCGGGGCCGTCGCCGTGGACAAGCTGGTGAGCGGCCGTCCGGAACTCCGGGGCCGTGTCGGCCGTTCCCGCCTCGACCGGGAGCTGCTCGGGCAGGGCGCCGCCAATGTCGTCTCCGGCGCGCTCGGCGGACTGCCCGTCGCCGGTGTCGCCGTACGGAGTGCGGCGAATGTGCAAGCAGGTGCCGTCAGCCGGAACTCGACGATCCTGCACGGCGTTTTCGTAGTGATTGCCGCGCTGCTGATGGTCCCGATCCTGGAGCTGATCCCCCTCGCATCGCTCGCCGCCCTGGTGATGGCCGTCGGCATCCAGATGGTGTCCCTGCACCACATCCGCACGGTCACCCGCCACCGCGAGGTCCTGGTGTACGCCGTCACCACGCTCGGCGTCGTGTTCCTCGGAGTGCTCGAGGGTGTCGCCCTGGGTGTCTCCGTGGCCGTCGGTGTCGCCCTGCACCGGCTCGGCCGCACCCGCATCACGCACGAAGAGAGAGAAGGAGTCCATCACGTCCATGTACGAGGCCAGTTGACGTTCCTCGCCGTGCCCCGGCTCAGCCGCACCCTGCACCTCGTGCCCCGGGGGACGGACGTGGTCGTACGCCTGGACGGCTCGTTCATGGACCACGCGGCGTACGAGTCGCTGCACGACTGGCAGATCACCCACGTCGCCCAGGGCGGCACGGTCGACCTCGGCGGGCGGACCGGAACGCGGATCGCCGAGCCCGCGGACTCCGGACACTGCCGCTGCCTGCCCTGGACACCCTGGCGGTACCACCAGTGCGATGCCGCCGCCGAACCGGGGCTCCCGCCCTCGGAGACACCCTCAGGCAGACAGGAGGACGAGATGGACGAGGCCAGACCTAGCGGACATCAACTGGCGCGCGGAATCAGCGCGTTCCAGCGCAACACCGCGCCCCTGGTGCGTGATGAGCTGGCCCGGCTGGCCCGGGAAGGGCAACGGCCGTCGCAACTGTTCCTGACCTGTGCCGACTCCCGGCTCGTCACCTCGATGATCACCTCCAGTGGTCCGGGCGATCTCTTCGTCGTACGCAATGTCGGCAACCTCGTGCCACTGCCGGGGAAGGAGAGCGGGGACGACTCGGTGGCGGCGGCCATCGAGTACGCGGTGGACGTACTGAAGGTGCGGTCCATCACGGTGTGCGGGCACTCCGGCTGCGGGGCCATGCAGGCCTTGCTGGCGTCGGAGCCCGGAGGGGCGCTCACGCCGCTCAAGCGGTGGCTGCGGCACGGGCGGCCGAGTCTGGACCGGATGGCCGACGATGGGCCGAGTGCGCGGATCGCCGGACGGGCACCCGCCGACGCGGTGGAGCAGCTCTGTCTGACCAATGTGGTGCAGCAGCTTGAGCACCTGCGGGCGCACGAGTCCGTGGCGCGGGCCCTTCGGGAGGGCGTGCTCGAACTGCAGGGGATGTACTTCCACGTCGGGGAGGCCCAGGCGTATCTGCTGGCCGGGGCCGACGGGGCCGAACTGTTCGATCACGTAGGCGCGTTCGATCGGGCGTTCGCGGCGGAGGAGCTGAGGCATCCGGTGTGATCGGGCGGTGGTGCGCGGTCCTGTCAGGCGGGACCGCGCA
>NZ_JBSFZS010000134.1:0-19655 GCF_053600395.1 Streptomyces sp. NPDC005070
GCCCCGGTCGACTGACCGGGGCCTTTCTTCACTGAGCGGACGACCAGGTTCGAACTGGCGACCTCAACCTTGGCAAGGTTGCGCTCTACCAACTGAGCTACGTCCGCATTGCCTCCGACCGGCTTCCACCAATCGGCGCGATCACCACCCTACCTGATCGACAAGCGATCAGTGAGCGATGCAGAGCGGGTGACAGGAATTGCACACTGCGCCTTCCCCCTGGAAGAGGGATGTTCTGCTACTGAACTACACCCGCACGACCTTCGGGTTCCGGCTTTTCGGCCTGGCCCCTCGGCGTGTTCCAGACTCTAGCCGATCGGGCGGGGGTCAGCGCAAGTCGGTTGTTCCGAGGGCGGCGGAGGGCTCCGGCGGGCACCCCGGGCGGGGTGCCCTGCCCGGTCCGGATGCCGGCTCAGTGCGACTCGGCGAACGCCTCGTAGACCTTCTTGGGGATCCGGCCACGCGGCGGGACGTCCATCTTGTTGGAGCGGGCCCAGGCACGGACCGCCGCGGGGTCGGGCGTCAACGCGGTGTGCGTGTACGCCTTCCCGGACTTCGACCGCTTGCGGCCGGCCTCGACGTACGGCTCGAGGGCCTTGCGCAGTTCCTCGGCGTTGGTGGGATTGAGGTCGATCTCGTACGACTTGCCGTCGAGTCCGAAGGCGATCGTTTCCGCCGCTTCCGAGCCGTCGATGTCGTCAAAGAGAGTGACCACGACACGCTGCGCCACGAATATCGGTCCCTTCGTGCGACACCTTCGCGATCAACGGTCATGACGTGCGCGGACGTCACGGAGTTGTCGGGGAGATGTCGACTGTCCGGCTGTTATCGAGCAAAGTATCGGCTATTGCCAATTCATTTGTACAGTGCCCGGCATTGCATTGTGAAGCCCGACTAAATCCTTCCGCGTGTCCGGTGGCAATGGCCCCCTGCCGCTCTTCTGCGGTTTTTCCCAGGATTTTCCGTGCATGCCCCCGGGCCGATGCGTGATCGTGATCGGGGTCACGTAGGATTCTACGAATCTACGCGAGTAGAAATTTTGTACGGGTAGTCTGAAGGGACCTGCTCAGCACCACACACCGGGAGTGCCAGTGGCACGCGTCGTAGTCGACGTCATGCTCAAGCCGGAGATCCTCGACCCCCAGGGCCAGGCGGTGCAGCGTGCACTGCCGCGCCTCGGTTTCGAAGGTGTCTCCGACGTCCGTCAGGGAAAGCGATTCGAACTGGAAGTGGACGGACCGGTGGACGACGCCGCGCTCGCCCGCATCCATGAACTGGCGGAATCCTTCCTCGCCAACACCGTGATCGAGGACTTCACCGTCAAGGTCGAGGAAGTCGCGGAGGCCGGAAAGTGACCGCTCGTATTGGAGTCGTCACCTTTCCGGGCAGTCTGGACGACCGCGACACGCAGCGCGCGATCAGGCTCGCGGGCGCGGAACCCGTAGCCCTCTGGCACAAGGACAAGGACCTCAAGCAGGTCGACGCCGTTGTGCTGCCCGGCGGTTTCTCGTACGGCGACTATCTGCGGGCGGGTGCCATCTCGCGCTTCTCGCCGGTGATGGAGACCGTCATCGAGCAGGCGAAGTCCGGAATGCCGGTTCTCGGCATCTGCAACGGCTTCCAGGTTCTCACCGAGGCGCACCTCCTTCCCGGCGCGATGCTCGGCAACAACCACCTCCACTTCATCTGCCGCGACCAGAAGCTGCGGGTGGAGAACGCGGGGACCGCCTGGACCGCCGACTACACGGCCGGCCAGGAGATCCACATCCCGCTGAAGAACATGGACGGGCGGTACGTCGCCGACGAGCACACGCTCGACATGCTGGAGGCGGAGGGCCGCGTCGTCTTCCGTTACGAGGACTTCAACCCGAACGGTTCGCTGCGGGACATCGCCGGCATCACGAACGCGGCCGGGAACGTGGTCGGTCTCATGCCGCACCCCGAGCACGCCGTCGAGCCCCTGGTCGGGTCCGGCCGTACCGACGGCCTCCCCTTCTTCACCTCGATCCTCAAGAAGCTGGTCAACGCATGAGCCGTACGCCTCTGGACACGGTCGAGCACGCGGCCGCGACCCCCGACGTCGAGCTGCCCTGGGCCGAACTGGGCCTGAAGAAGGACGAGTACGAGCGGGTCGTCGAGATCCTCGGCCGCCGGCCCACCGGCGCCGAGCTCGCCATGTACTCCGTCATGTGGTCCGAGCACTGCTCCTACAAGTCCTCGAAGGTCCACCTCCGCCAGTTCGGCGAGAAGGCCCCGCAGTCGGACGCGCTGCTCGTCGGCATCGGCGAGAACGCCGGTGTCGTCGACGTCGGCCAGGGCTACGCGGTCACCTTCAAGGTCGAGTCGCACAACCACCCGTCGTACGTCGAGCCCTACCAGGGCGCGGCCACCGGCGTCGGCGGCATCGTGCGCGACATCATCGCGATGGGCGCCCGCCCGGTCGCGGTCGTCGACCCGCTGCGCTTCGGCGCGGCCGACCACCCCGACACCAAGCGCGTCCTGCCGGGCGTCGTCGCGGGCATCGGCGGCTACGGCAACTGCCTGGGCCTGCCGAACATCGGCGGCGAGGTCGTCTTCGACGCCTGCTACCAGGGCAACCCGCTGGTCAACGCTGGTGCCATCGGCGTCATGCGGCACGAGGACATCCACCTCGCGAAGGCGTCGGGCACTGGCAACAAGGTCATCCTGTACGGGGCCCGCACGGGCGGCGACGGCATCGGCGGCGCGTCGATCCTCGCCTCGGAGACCTTCGACGACGCCAAGCCGTCGAAGCGTCCGGCCGTCCAGGTCGGCGACCCCTTCCAGGAGAAGCTCCTCATCGAGTGCACCCTGGAGGCCTTCGCCGAGAAGCTGGTCGTCGGCATCCAGGACCTCGGCGCGGCCGGTCTGTCCTGCGCCACCAGCGAGCTCGCGTCCAACGGCTCCGGCGGCATGCGGGTCACCCTGGACGACGTACCGCTGCGCGACTCCACGCTCTCGCCCGAGGAGATCCTCATGAGCGAGTCGCAGGAACGCATGTGCGCGGTCGTCGAGCCGGCGAAGGTCGACCGCTTCCTGGAGATCTGCGACAAGTGGGACGTCATCGCCACCGTCATCGGTGAGGTCACCGACGGCGACCGGCTGGAGATCTTCTGGCACGGCGGCAAGATCGTCGACGTCGACCCGCGCACGGTCGCGCACGACGGCCCGGTCTACGAGCGCCCCTACGCCCGCCCGTCGTGGCAGGACGCGCTCCAGGCCGACGACGCGAACAAGCTGCCCCGCCCGGCGACGAGTGCCGAGCTGAAGGACCAGGTCCTCCGGCTCGTCTCCTCCCCGAACCAGGCGTCCAAGTCCTGGATCACCTCCCAGTACGACCACTTCGTGCAGGGCAACACGGTGCTGGCCCAGCCCGAGGACTCGGGCATGATCCGCATCGACGAGGAGACCGGGCTCGGCGTCGCCATCGCCACCGACGGCAACGGCCGCTACGCCAAGCTCGACCCGTACACGGGCGCGCAGCTCGCCCTCGCCGAGGCCTATCGCAACGTCGCGACGACCGGTGCCAAGCCGCTCGCCGTGTCCGACTGCCTGAACTTCGGCTCGCCCGAGGACCCGGCCGTCATGTGGCAGTTCGCCGAGGCCATCCGCGGCCTCGCCGACGCCTGCCAGCAGCTGGGCACCCCGGTGACCGGCGGCAACGTCTCGCTGTACAACCAGACGGGCGAGGTCGCCATCCACCCGACCCCGGTCGTGGCCGTGCTGGGCGTCATCGACGACGTCGCCCGCCGCACCCCGGTCGCCTTCCAGGAAGAGGGCCAGCTCCTCTACCTGCTCGGTGACACCCACGAGGAGTTCGGCGGTTCGGCCTGGTCGCAGGTCGTCCACGACCACCTCGGCGGTCTGCCGCCGAAGGTGGACCTGGAGCGCGAGCGGCTGCTCGCCGAGATCCTCATCTCGGCCTCCCGCGACGGCATGATCGACTCCGCGCACGACCTGTCCGACGGTGGCCTCGTCCAGGCCGTGGTCGAGTCGGCGCTGCAGGGCGGCAAGGGCGCGCGGCTGGTCGTCCCCGACGGTCTCGACGCGTTCACCTTCCTCTTCTCGGAGTCGGCGGGCCGCGCGGTCGTCGCCGTCCCGCGTTCGGAGGAGCTCCGCTTCAACGACATGTGCGGTGCCCGGGGTCTGCCCGTCACCCGCATCGGTGTCGTCGACGGTGACGCGGTGGACGTCCAGGGCGAGTTCGCGCTCTCGCTGGACGAGCTGCGCACGGCCCACGAGGGGACCATCCCGGCGCTGCTGGCGTAACCCGCCCGCTTCCGTGGGGGTCCGCCCGCCCGCGTGAAGGCCCCGCCCGTTCCGACGGGCGGGGCCTTCGTCATGCCGGTGACGTCGAGCCCGCTCCCTGGTGCCTGCTCTCCGATGTCCGACTCCCGGCCTGCGTGCTTCCTCGTGTCCTCGTCACGCCGGGACCGGCTCGGTCTCCCGGGGCGGGGCCGGGCAGAGTCCGGTCGCGGCCGACGCGCCCGCACTCGCCGAACGGGTCTCCGCGCTGCTCGCCGAACGGGTCTTCGCGCTGGTGGAACACGGCCTCGCGGACTACGCCCGCGGACCGTGGATCCCGGACGTAGGCTCCCCGTATGACCTCGGCCCGAAAGCGCGCGCGCACCTATGACCCCGCCAAGATCCGTGCGGCGGTGCTCGCCCAGTTCGGGAACGTACGGGACGGTGTACGCGCCCTGGACGAGGAGCGGTTGGCGCGGTCCGCGCGGCTCGGGGACTGGAGCGTAAGGGAGTTGGCCGCGCACATCACGATGTCCCTCGACGTCGTGAGCCGCCAGCTCGGCCTGCCCGCGCCCCCCGTGAAGGAACTCGCGTTGCTGGAATGGCCGTTCGGGACGGCCTCCCGGGCCGGGGCCATCGCCGACGGCACGCGCGCGCTCGCCGCCGCCCACCCCGACCTCGACGCGCTCTACGCCGCCGTCGGCGCCCGCGTCACCGAGCACCTGGCCACGGCCCCGGGTGACCGGCTGCTCGGCGTGCCCGCCGGGGCGATGACCCTCGCCGACTTCCTCGTCACCCGCACCGTCGAACTCGTCGTCCACACCGACGACCTGAACCGCGCCGCCGGCACGGACATCCCCTTCGACCGTCAGGCCCTCGCCGCCTGCACCCGGCTGCTCGCCGACACCCTCGCCGTGAAGGCACCCGGCGCGTCGACCGAGGTCAGGATCCCGCCGTATGCGGTCGTGCAGTGCGTGGAAGGGCCCCGGCACACCCGTGGCACCCCGCCGAACGTCGTGGAGACCGACCCGCTGACCTGGATCCGGCTCGCCACGGGGCGCGTGGAGTGGAAGGCGGCGCTGGACGAGGCGAAGGTCAGCGCGAGCGGCGAGCGCGCCGACCTCGGCGGCCTGCTCCCCCTGATGGGTTAGCCGTCCCGCACCCCGTTTCCGAGCAGCTTGGAGAAGCCCCCGAACCACGCGAAGCGCCCGAACCACGCGCGAACCACCCACGAACCATCCGGTCTCCGCGGACCGGCTTCGCGGCACCGCGGACGGGAACCGCTCGCCCGACCCTCCCGTCACATCGGCATGGACAAGCAGCGAACGACCCTCGCAGTCCTGACCCTGCTGCCCCTCGCCGCCGCGTGCGGCGGTACCCAGGCGGGGAACGGCTCCGCCCGGACGGAGACCGCGCCGCTGACCGGCGTCCACTGGACGGTCGACAGCCTCACCGCGGACGGGAGGACCACGCGGGCGCCCTCGGGGGCGTACCTGCGGATCGGCAGCGACGGTCGCGCCGCCGGCAACCTCGGCTGCAACGGATTCGGCTCGAAGGTCACCTTCACGGGTGACCGGGTCGACTTCGGCGCACTCCGGACGACGGACATGGCCTGCGCGAAGGGCCCGATGGACTTCGAACGGAGTCTGAGCCGCGCTTTCGCGGACCGGGGCCCGCTCACGGCGAAGGCCGGCGGCGGCCGGCTCACGCTCACCGCCGACAACGGCGACCGGATCGGCCTCACCCGGGAGAAGGACGCCCCGCTGCGGGGGACGAAGTGGACGGTCACGGCACTGGGTGACAGCAATGTCTCCCGGCCGCTCCCGAAGGGGGCGAACGCGTACTTCGTCCTGCGCGAGGACGGCACCTTCGAGGGCAGTCTCGGCTGCAACCACGCGTCCGGCCGGGCCACCGTCGGCGACGGACATATCACCCTCGGCAGGGCCCGTACGACCCGCATGATGTGCCAAGACTCACTCATGAGGACCGAGAGGACACTCCTGGGAGTCTTCGACGGCAAGGTCGCCTATGAATTGGATCATCGCAACATCGCGCTGACCAGCACAAACGGCACAGTCGTCAGCGCAGTGGCCGACAAGTGATCCACTCGGGGCCCCTATCCCCAATTCGGACCAGTGGTCGATCTCGCCTACACTCGGTGCCGTGCCACGTGGTGACGGTCGACTCAATCATGATCTGCTCCCCGGTGAGAAAGGCCCCCAGGACGCTTGCGGCGTCTTCGGTGTCTGGGCTCCGGGCGAAGAGGTCGCCAAGCTCACTTACTTCGGGCTCTACGCCCTCCAGCATCGGGGTCAGGAATCCGCGGGAATCGCGGTCAGCAACGGCTCCCAGATCCTCGTCTTCAAGGACATGGGCCTCGTGTCCCAGGTCTTCGACGAAACCTCTCTCGGTTCGCTCCAGGGTCATATCGCGGTCGGTCACGCCCGCTACTCGACCACCGGTGCCTCCGTGTGGGAGAACGCCCAGCCGACGTTCCGTGCCACAGCGCACGGTTCCATCGCGCTCGGCCACAACGGCAACCTCGTCAACACGGCACAGCTCGCCGAGATGGTCGCCGACCTGCCCAAGCAGGAGGGCCGTACCACCCGTGTGGCGGCCACCAACGACACCGACCTGCTCACCGCGCTCCTCGCGGCCCAGGTCGACGACGACGGCAAGCCGCTGACCATAGAAGAGGCTTCCGCCAAGATCCTCCCCCAGGTCAAGGGCGCCTTCTCGCTCGTCTTCATGAACGAGCACACCCTCTACGCCGCCCGTGACCCGCAGGGCATCCGCCCGCTGGTCCTCGGCCGCCTGGAGCGCGGCTGGGTGGTGGCCTCCGAGTCCGCCGCCCTCGACATCTGCGGCGCCAGCTATGTGCGCGAGATCGAGCCGGGCGAGTTCGTCGCCATCGACGAGAACGGTCTGCGGACCTCGCGATTCGCGGAAGCGAAGCCCAAGGGCTGCATCTTCGAGTACGTCTACCTGGCCCGCCCCGACACGGACATCGCCGGCCGGAACGTGTACCTCTCGCGCGTCGAGATGGGCCGCAAACTCGCCAAGGAAGCGCCTGTCGAGGCCGATCTGGTGATAGCGACCCCGGAGTCCGGGACGCCCGCCGCGATCGGTTACGCGGAGGCCTCCGGCATCCCCTTCGGAGCCGGCCTGGTCAAGAACGCCTATGTCGGCCGGACCTTCATCCAGCCCTCGCAGACGATCCGCCAGCTCGGAATCCGCCTGAAGCTGAATCCGCTCAAGGAAGTCATCAAGGGCAAGCGCCTGGTCGTCGTCGACGACTCGATCGTGCGCGGCAACACCCAGCGCGCCCTGGTCCGGATGCTCCGCGAGGCGGGTGCGGCCGAGGTCCACATCCGGATCTCCTCCCCGCCCGTGAAGTGGCCCTGCTTCTTCGGCATCGACTTCGCGACCCGCGCGGAGCTGATCGCGAACGGCATGACCATCGAGGAGATCGGCACCTCGCTCGGCGCCGACTCCCTCTCGTACATCTCCCTGGACGGGATGATCGAGGCCACGACGATCGACAAGCCGAATCTGTGCCGCGCCTGCTTCGACGGCGTGTACCCGATGGAGCTTCCCGACCCCGAACTGCTCGGCAAGCAGCTCCTGGAGACCGAGCTGGCCGCGGGTCCCGCAGCCACGGCCGCGGCTGACGCCATCCGTCGCCCGTAGCGCCGCAGAGCCCCGTTTCACCAACCGAAAGATCCCAGGCAATGTCTGCTGTATCCGATCAGTCGACTTCGTCGACGGGCACCGCTTCCGGCGCGTCCTACGCGGCCGCCGGAGTCGACATCGAGGCGGGCGACCGCGCCGTCGAGCTGATGAAGGAGTGGGTGAAGAAGACGCAGCGCCCCGAGGTCCTCGGCGGCCTCGGCGGCTTCGCCGGTCTCTTCGACGCCTCCGCCCTCAAGCGGTTCGAGCGTCCGCTGCTCGCCTCCGCCACCGACGGTGTGGGCACCAAGGTCGACATCGCCCGGCAGCTCGGCGTGTACGACACCATCGGCCACGACCTCGTGGCGATGGTCATGGACGACATCGTGGTGTGCGGCGCGGAGCCGCTCTTCATGACCGACTACATCTGCGTGGGCAAGGTCCACCCGGAGCGGGTCGCGGCCATCGTGAAGGGCATCGCCGAGGGCTGTGTCCTCGCGGGCTGCGCCCTGGTGGGCGGCGAGACGGCCGAGCACCCCGGTCTGCTGGGCCCGGACGACTTCGACGTGGCGGGCGCCGGCACCGGCGTTGTCGAGGCCGCCGAGCTGCTCGGCCCGGATCGCATCCGTACGGGTGACGCGGTGATCGCCATGGCGGCCTCCGGTCTTCACTCGAACGGGTACTCACTCGTCCGGCACGTGCTCTTCGACCGGGCGAACCTGCGCCTGGACCAGCACATCGAGGAATTCGGCCGCACGCTCGGCGAGGAGCTCCTGGAGCCCACCAAGATCTACTCGCTGGACTGCCTGACGCTGACGAAGAGCACCGCGGTGCACGCGTTCAGCCACATCACCGGCGGCGGTCTGGCGGCCAACCTGGCGCGTGTCATCCCGGACGGCCTGCACGCGGTCGTCGACCGTGGCACGTGGACCCCGGCGCCGGTGTTCGACCTGGTCGGCAGGACCGGCGGTGTCGAGCGTCTGGAGCTGGAGAAGACGCTGAACATGGGCGTCGGCATGATGGCGATCGTGCCCGAGGAGTCCGCCGAGGTCGCCCTCGCCGTCCTCGCGGACCGCGGCGTGGAAGCCTGGGTCGCCGGTGAGATCACCGAGCGCGGGGACCACACGACGGGCGCGGAGCTCATCGGCGACTACGCGAGCTGAAACGGGTGACGGGAGCCGAGGTCCGCGGGCACGCGGGCCGAAGCTCCCGGAGCAGCACGAAACCCGGTCCGGCGTTGAAGCCCCGGACCGGGTGAAGTGCAGTCGCTACGAGAAAACCGCCAGGCGGGATCTGCCAGAAACCCACGCCAGGAGATCCGCCACCAGAAGAGATCGCGGAAACTGCGAGGGACGCTGTTGCGTCAAGCGCCGCGACGTTGCGACTGAGGGCCGGACTGGTCGTCCTCGTCCTCGTCGTCGTCGTTGTAGAGATCCGCGTACTGTGCGTACGGGTCGTCTTCCTCGTCGTCGTCCTCGAACGGCTCGCCATTCGGCGGCTGGCTCGAAGTCGAAGCGCCCAGCTCATTGGCCAGACGCGAGAGGTCAGTCCCGCCGCTGCTGTACTTCAGCTGGCGGGCGACCTTCGTCTGCTTGGCCTTTGCCCGGCCGCGCCCCATGGCTCGACCCCCTCGGATACGGGGCTCGACGGCCCCAGAGTCTTGACACGCGTTCATGATCTGGAACGGACTCTCCGTGGAGAGACCGGTCCGTAGGGCTTCCACGGTACCTGAGCCCGCGCCCATACGGTACGTCGCCCGCAGCACGCGCCTTCGCCCAGCACCAGCGAGGTGCCCTGTCCTCGCTGGTCAACCGCGATTTTAACCTCTTCTTGGCGCCCGACCCGCCGACAGACGTGAGAGTTCTCTCCCAACCGCCCACCGACGGGTCCCTGACAAGCGCTGATGGCCCCGGAAGGGGTCAGCGGCGGCGCGCCTCCGCCATGCGCTGCTCGGCGATCCGGTCGGCCGCCGCGGCCGGCGGAATCCCGTCCTGCTTCGCACGTGCGAATATGGCCAGCGTGGTGTCGAAGATCTTTGTGGCCTTCGCCTTGCACCGGTCGAAGTCGAAGCCGTGAAGCTCGTCGGCGACCTGGATGACACCGCCCGCGTTCACCACGTAGTCGGGCGCGTACAGGATCCCGCGGTCCGCGAGGTCCTTCTCCACACCCGGGTGCGCGAGCTGGTTGTTGGCCGCGCCGCACACGATCCGGGCCGTGAGTACCGGCACGGTGTCGTCGTTGAGCGCGCCGCCCAGCGCGCAGGGCGCGTAGATGTCGAGGCCCTCGATGCGGATCAGCGTCTCGGTGTCCGCGACGGCCGTGACACCGGTGGGGTGCCGGTCCAGGATCCGCCGCACGGACTCGGCCCGCACATCCGTGATCACGACCTCGGCGCCGTCCTCGCGCAGGTGGTCGACCAGGTGGTGGCCGACCTTGCCGACGCCGGAGACGCCGACCTTGCGGCCGCGCAGGGTCGGGTCGCCCCACATGTGCTGCGCGGAGGCCCGCATGCCCTGGAAGACACCGAAGGCGGTCAGGACCGACGAGTCGCCCGCGCCGCCGTTCTCCGGGGAGCGTCCGGTCGTCCACCGGCACTCGCGCGCCACGACGTCCATGTCGGCGACATAGGTGCCGACGTCGCACGCGGTGACGTACCGGCCGCCGAGCGAGGCGACGAACCGGCCGTAGGCGAGGAGCAGCTCCTCGGACTTGATCTGCTCCGGGTCGCCGATGATGACGGCCTTGCCGCCGCCGTGGTCGAGCCCGGCCAGGGCGTTCTTGTACGACATCCCGCGCGCGAGGTTGAGGGCGTCGGCGACGGCCTCCTGCTCGCTCGCGTACGGGTAGAAGCGCGTGCCGCCGAGGGCGGGGCCCAGGGCGGTGGAGTGGAGGGCGATGACGGCCTTGAGGCCGCTGGCGCGGTCCTGGCAGAGCACGACTTGCTCATGACCCCCCTGATCCGAGTGGAACAGGGTGTGCAGTACATCAGCAGGCGCGCCGGTTACGTCGGTCACTGTGGTGACTCCCAGGTAAAAAGCGGCGGTTGGGTGCGGGGCCCGTGCGGATGGCAGGCTCCGTGGGAATGAGACTAGAGCCTGTGCCGACCCGCCCTCGGCGCAGTGGTCAGGATCACCTACGGGCGGGGCACGGCCATGGTTCGATTTGCATAGATTTCTCTTCAGGTTCCGATCGGTTCTCGCTGGTTTTCCCGGTGCTCGGCGGGGGAGGGAGCAGGCGTGCCCAAGGTGTCCGCGGTGATCGTCCCGTACACGTCGTACTTGCGGGTGTACGAGCCACTGGCCGCGTTCCCCGAGTCCGAGCGCGCCCACTGGACGCGCTACGCCCAGCGCGCCGAGCGCCCCTCGTACCAGGACGAGCTGCGCCGCTCGCTGGCCGATCTGCTGCCCACCCCGCCGGTCCCCGTCCCGGTGCACGAGAGCGGTGACGCGCTCGTCGCCGAGGTCGACGGGGTGGTGTGCGTCTGCCCCTGGCGCACCCGGCTGCGCGGCTGGCAGGCCCTGGACGAACTGGGCGACGAGCTCCCCACGTCGGTCCTGGACGCGGTGCTGCCGCCGCTGGTGCGCCGTCAGGCCGCCCTCGACTACGAGCGCTGGCTGGCGCGCAACCCCGACGCCCGCCCGTGGATCCGCACCTCGACCTGGCAGGTGCCGCTGAACTGGTTCGTGCTCGTCACGGACGAGGAGCGGGAGTACGAGAAGGGGACGGGCCCGGCCGGAGCCGCGCCACTGCTGCGCTACCGGACGCCGATGGTGCAGGCGCGGCGGCGAACGGCCCGGGCCCTGCGGACACTCCGGGACGCGATGGACGAAGGGCCGCTCATCGAGGGACTGGTGGACGTGGGGCGCTGGCTGGAGGAGTTCCATCCGCGCTCGCTGGTCGAGCTGGACTACGGCGGGCTCGTGCACACGCTGCCGGCCGGCCAACTGGAGGGCGACCACTCCGCGGCGGACGTGGCCGAGGGCATCGAGGCGCTGCGCACCGGGGACGGGGCGACGGCGGGCGAGTCGTACGGCCGGCTGGTGGAGCGCTGGCGGTCGGTCAGGGACCGGCGTTCGGCGAACTGAAGTCACCGCGTCCGGTTGTGATCTGGCTCTCACAGGTTTGGGGTCGAACTCGCGTATGGTCCTCACACGCTGAAGAACCCTCACGTCCAGGACGTAGGCCCCGATCCGGGCGTATACGTCAACAGGTGTCAAGCGTGACGGACGGCACTTACCCGGCTCTTGCATCGCTTCCCCCTCCTCGTGTCAAAATAGGACAAGGAGCCCGGGGGAGGGCTCCCTCCGCCCGCTTTTGGGGGGGAATCTCGGCATTGCGCGCTTTTAGGGCGTCTGGTGACTCCTGATCGCCCCTGTGACTGATCGTCACAGAGGCGTGACTGTCCGCTATGGCATGGTCCATCGGCTTCCGTCGCTGATGAACACCTGGGAGGGCAATTCCATCGGTTTGGCCGACGCGGCTGGACGGATGGTGTAGTTGTAGTGCCGAGGACAAGCCGTTCGTCCTATAACCGACTCGACTCGCGTCCGCCATTTCGGGCAACGCGGGTCAAGGTGCAGAATTTAGAGGAAAGAACCGAGAAGGTTCGGTTCTCCCGAGGAGGCCGCTCATGACCGCTCGCACCCCTGATGCCGAGCCGCTGCTGACCCCCGCTGAGGTCGCCACGATGTTCCGCGTCGACCCCAAGACGGTCACGCGGTGGGCGAAGGCCGGCAAGCTCACGTCCATCCGCACGCTCGGTGGGCACCGTCGTTACCGCGAGGCTGAGGTCCGCGCACTGCTCGCGGGTATCCCGCAGCAGCGCAGCGAAGCCTGAGTCACCGCATAACCGGACAAGTCGACGGATCCCCCAACCCGTCGAGGCGTCCACACCACTGCTCCAAGCGACGCGGGTTCTGCCCCAACAGAGCTCACGCCCAAGCGTTTTTGCCACATGAACAGGGTGCGTCGTAGATCGCGCTGGACTCCGCCGGGTCCAGCGCGATTTTTTTTGTGCGTTCCACCGGTCCCGGCAGGGAGCCTGTGAGCGGCCTTGTCGGAGTCTGGGGGTGGGTGTCGGATCGGCTGTGGAAGCCCTCGACCAGGAGTGCAATTGCACATATTAAATTGACTGGTTGTAGGAGGGGGGTAAGTTCCACACTTCTGAAAACATATGCGGTGACTCCCGTCACATGCCACAGTCCTTGTCCCCCGAGAGCCTTCTGCGCTAGGGGAGTTGGGCTCGTGAGGGGGCGTGTCGCGCCTGGTCGCGCAAGGGGGCGAGGGCCGCGGAGGCGGCCCCGGGTCACGCCGTCGAGGAGCTCTCGTCCTCGGGGGAGCTCTCGGGTTCCTGCTCGTCGTTCGGGACGGCTTCCATGGCCAGCCGGGCGAGCTGATGGCAGATCGGACAGTGCCGCGTCAGATGGCGGTACCCGGAGGCCGCCGCCAGGTGGGCTCGGAGCAGAGCCCGGGTCTCGTGCCGGGCGGACACCGCCATGCGCACCTCCAGAGGGCCGGCAGGGCGAGTGGCCCTGGCTTCCGGGGTACCGGCGGAATGTGACGCCGTCAAGGGAAGGGAACGGGCCGCGGAGACGGTTCCGGAGGCCCTGAAGGCCGTACGCGGACAGGTGCGCGCACGCGAACAGCAGGCCCGGTCCCCGGCCCGGGCCGGTGCGGACACGCGAAAAGGCCCGGAGCCGAAGCTCCGGGCCTTTCCTCATGCGGTCCTGACGGGATTTGAACCCGCGGCCTCCACCTTGACAGGGTGGCGAGCACTCCAAACTGCTCCACAGGACCTTGATTCGCAGCGACTTGTTCGTGCGCTGTGCTGCGAAATGAGACTGTACATGAGCTCAGCGTCGGGGTCGAACTCACCGCCCGTGCGGGCGCCGTTACGGCGCGGCGGCGTCGATCGCCTTCACGATCCGCTTGTCGGAGACCGGGTACGCGGTGCCGAGCGCGTGGGCGAAATAGCTGACCCGGAGCTCCTCGATCATCCAGCGGATGTCCAGGACCGAGGCGGGCACCGGCCGGCCCTGCGGGAGCTGCTCCAGGAGCCAGGCGTACTCGTCCTGCATCTCGTGGACCTTCTCCATGCGGCTGGTGTCCCGCTGGACACCGGTCGGCATCTGCTGGAGACGGCGGTCCGCGGCGACCAGATAGCGCATCAGGTCCGGCAGCCGCCGCAGTCCCGTCGCCGTGACGAAACCGGGCTTCACAAGGGCGTCGAGCTGCTGTCGTACGTCCGCCAGGTTCGCGAGCAGGGTCGGGCTCCTGACGCCCTTCAGACGGCGCTCACAGGCCTGCCAGGCGGCGAGCACCTGCTGCACCTGCCCGACCGTGCGCACGGTCGTGTCGACGATCTCGGCGCGCACCTTGTCGTACAGCTTCCGGTAGGACTCTTCGTCCCACACCGGGCCGCCGAAGTCCGCGATCAGCTTGTCCGCCGCCGCCATCGCGCAGTCGTCGAAGAGCGCCTGCACCGAGCCGTGCGGGTTCGCGGACAGGGCGAGCTTCTGGGCGTTGGTGAGCTTGTCCGAGGCGAACTTGCCCGGGTTCACCGGGATGTTCCGCAGGATCAGCCGGCGGGTGCCCTTCCACATGGCCTCGGCCTGCTCGGCCTCCGTGTCGAAGAGCCGCACGGACACGGTGTTCGCCGCGGGACCGTCGTCGACGAGCGCCGGGTACGCCTTCACCGGCTGGCCGGCCCGGCGCGTCTCGAAGACCCGCCGGAGCGAGCCGATCGTCCAGTCCGTCAGCCCCGAGCGTTCCAGGGACTCGCCGCCCTCGCGTTCCGCCGTCGCCGCGGCGGCCTGCGAGATCGCCTGGCGCGCCTTCGGCTTCAGCCGGATCTTGAGGGCTTCCAGGTCCTTGTCCTCGGCGAGCTTGCGGCGCCGCTCGTCGACGATCCGGAAAGTGATCTTCAGATGCTCGGGGAGCCGTGACCAGTCGAAGTCGTCGGCCGTCAGCGGCACGCCGACCATGCGCTTGAGCTCGCGGGCCATGGTCAGGGTCAGCGGCTCCTGGAGCGGTAGGGCCCGCTCCAGGAATTTCTGGGCGAAGTTCGGGGCGGGAACGTAGTTCCGCCGGATCGGCTTCGGGAGCGAACGGATCAGCTCCGTCACCACTTCCTCCCGCAGCCCCGGGATCTGCCAGTCGAAGCCGTCGTCCGTGACCTGGTTCAGAACCTGGAGCGGGATGTGGACGGTCACGCCGTCCGCGTCCGCGCCCGGCTCGAACTGGTAGGTCACCCGGAACTTCAGCCGCCCCTGGAGCCAGGAGTCGGGATAGTCGTCCTTGGAGACCGCGCCCGCCCGGTCGTTGATGAGCATCGAGCGCTCGAAGTCGAGGAGTTCGGGCTCCTCGTGCCGCTTGTGCTTCCACCAGGAGTCGAAGTGCGCCCCGGACACGACGTGTTCGGGTACCCGCTGGTCGTAGAAGTCGTACAGGGTCTCGTCGTCGACCAGGATGTCGCGGCGACGGGCCCGGTGTTCCAGCTCCTCGACCTCGGTGAGCAGCTTGCGGTTGTCGGCGAAGAACTTGTGGTGCGTGCGCCAGTCGCCCTCGACGAGGGCGTTGCGGATGAACAGCTCGCGGCTGGCCTCGGGGTCGATCCGGCCGTAGTTCACCTTCCGCTGCGCGACGAGCGGTACGCCGTACAGCGTGACCTTCTCGTACGCCATCACCGCGGCCTGGTCCTTCTCCCAGTGCGGTTCGCTGTACGTCCGCTTGAGGAGATGGCCGGCCAGCGGCTCGACCCACTCCGGCTCGATCCGGGCGTTGACGCGCGCCCAGAGCCGCGAGGTCTCGACGAGCTCGGCGGACATCACGAAACGCGGGGGCTTCTTGAACAGCGCCGAACCCGGGAAGATCGCGAACTTGGCGCTGCGCGCACCCAGGTACTCGTTCTTGCCCGTGCTCTTGCCGCTCTCCCCGCCGGTCTCCTTCACGTCCTTCATGCCGACGTGGGAGAGCAGACCGGCGAGCAGCGACACATGGACGCTCTGCTCGGGCGCGTCCTCCTCGTTCAGATGGATGCCCATCTGCTTGGCGACGGTGCGGAGCTGGCTGTAGATGTCCTGCCACTCGCGGATGCGCAGGAAGTTCAGGTACTCCTGCTTGCACATCCGGCGGAACGCGGACGAGCCCCGCTCCTTCTGCTGCTCACGGATATAGCGCCACAGGTTGAGGAAGGCCAGGAAGTCGGAGGTCTCGTCCTTGAAGCGGGCGTGCTGCTGGTCGGCCTGCGCCTGCTTGTCGGAGGGCCGCTCGCGCGGGTCCTGGATGGAGAGCGCGGCCGCGATCACCATGACCTCGCGCGCACAGCCGTTCTTGTCGGCCTCCAGGACCATCCGGGCGAGCCGGGGGTCGACGGGGAGCTGGGCGAGCTTGCGGCCGGTCTGCGTGAGCCGCTTGCGTACGTCCTGCTCCGTCGGGTCCAGCGCGTTCAGCTCCTGGAGGAGCTGGACGCCGTCGCGGATGTTGCGGTGGTCCGGCGGGTCGATGAAGGGGAACTTCTCGATGTCGCCGAGGCCGGCCGCGGTCATCTGGAGGATGACGGAGGCGAGGTTCGTACGGAGGATCTCGGCGTCGGTGAACTCCGGCCGGGAGACGAAGTCGTCCTCCGAGTACAGCCGGACGCAGATGCCGTCGGACGTACGGCCGCAGCGGCCCTTGCGCTGGTTGGCGCTGGCCTGCGAGACCGGCTCGATGGGCAGCCGCTGCACCTTCGTGCGGTGGCTGTACCGGGAGATGCGCGCGGTGCCCGGGTCGATCACGTACTTGATGCCCGGGACGGTCAGGGAGGTCTCGGCGACGTTGGTCGCCAGAACGATCCTGCGCCCGGTGTGCGCCTGGAAGACGCGGTGCTGCTCGGCGTGCGAGAGCCGGGCGTACAGCGGCAGGACCTCGGTGAAGCGGTAGTTCTTCTTGGTGATGGCGTCGGCCGTGTCGCGGATCTCGCGCTCGCCGGAGAGGAAGACGAGGATGTCGCCCTTGCCCTCGGCCTGGAGCTCCTCGACGGCGTCGCAGATCGCGGTGATCTGGTCGCGGTCCGCGTCCTCGGAGTCCTCCTCCAGGAGCGGGCGGTAGCGCACCTCGACCGGATACGTCCGGCCGCTGACCTCGACGATCGGGGCGTCTCCGAAGTGCCGGGAGAAACGCTCCGGGTCGATCGTCGCCGAGGTGATCACGACCTTGAGGTCGGGGCGCTTGGGCAGGAGCTGGGCGAGATAGCCGAGCAGGAAGTCGATGTTGAGGGACCGCTCGTGGGCCTCGTCGATGATGATCGTGTCGTACGCGCGCAGCTCGCGGTCCGTCTGGATCTCGGCGAGCAGGATGCCGTCCGTCATCAGCTTGACGAAGGTGGCGTCCGGGTTCACCTGGTCGGTGAAGCGGACCTTCCAGCCGACGGCCTCGCCGAGCGGTGTGTCCAGCTCGTCCGCGACCCGCTCCGCCACCGTACGGGCGGCGATACGACGGGGCTGGGTGTGCCCGATCATGCCGCGCACGCCACGGCCCAGCTCCATGCAGATCTTCGGGATCTGGGTGGTCTTGCCGGAGCCGGTCTCACCGGCGACGATCACGACCTGGTGATCGCGGATGGCCTCCGCGATCACGTCCTTCTTCTGGCTGACCGGAAGCTGCTCGGGATAGGTGATCGCGGGCACGCGGGCGCGGCGCTCGGCCATCCGGGTCTCGCCCCTGGCCACCTCCGCCTCGATCTCGGCGAACACGGCGGAGCGGGCCTCGGGCTTGCGGATCTTGCGCGCGCCTTCGAGCCTGCGCCCGAGCCGGTGCGCGTCGCGCAGGGACAGCTCGGACAGGCGGGCGGCGAGATCGCCGAGGGCGGGGGCGGGGTGCGTAGACATACGCGATCCAGGATCTCATCCCGGGGAAATCCCTGGCGAACCCTTTTGCGCCCGCCGCGTCGGGGCGTGGTCAGGGGGCGCGCTGCGGGGGCGGCGCGGGGGCCTCGGCGGCGGGGGTGGCGGGCGCTGGGGTCCCGGCGTCGGGCGCGGAGGTTCTGGGGGCGGCGTGCCCGGGCTCCCGCCGGGACGCCGATCCCAGGGCGATGGACCGGGCGGTGTTGGAGATGGCCTTGATGCCCAGGTAGGCGGTGGTCATGCTGCTCACCGCGGTGAACGCGGCGGTGAGCACGCCGACGATCACGGCCTTGTCGCCGTCGAGCCGCCAGACCCCGAAGACCGCGACGCCGGCGATGGCCAGATTGCTCATGACGACCGCGATCAGCCCGTACCGCGCCCGGTCCTTCTCCAGCTCATTGTCCCGCGCCGCCGCGGTCTCGTCCCGGCTCATGTCATCCCCCCGAAGAACTGATCGATCAGCCAGAGAAGCTAGCGTCGACCGGGTGCGGTGCCAAGCGGACCGTCTCTTACCGGTCACGCCCGGTGTGCGGAGGGGAACCCCCAAGGTCCCGCGAACGACGAAAACCCCCTCCGGTTGACCCGGAGGGGGTTTTCGTTCTGGTGGCTGGGGCCGGGGTCGAACCGGCGACCTATCGCTTTTCAGGCGATCGCTCGTACCAACTGAGCTACCCAGCCACGAGGCTTCCGAAGAAACCTCAGCGGTCCTGACGGGATTTGAACCCGCGGCCTCCACCTTGACAGGGTGGCGAGCACTCCAAACTGCTCCACAGGACCCAGCTTTGTGTGCGAACCAGTGACGCTAGTGTCGCACACGGTATTGCGTGCCCCCAACGGGATTCGAACCCGTGCTACCGCCTTGAAAGGGCAGCGTCCTAGGCCGCTAGACGATGGGGGCGAACAGCCGTACCGCTCTGCTTCGTCTTCGCGTTCCCGAGGGACGTGAGAAGCATGTGACTTCACTTCGCCCCGAAGGGGTTCCGCTTCTCCTTCGCTTCGACGGAAGCTCGGGACGGTCAAGCCCTGACCGGCGCCCTTGGGCACGAACAGACTGTACTACGTGGCCCGGACGCGGACCAAACCGGATTAGGGAGGGGGCTCAGGGCCGGTTCTCCTCGGGAAGGTGGCGGCTGACCTCGGCCGTCGTGAGGCCGAGACCGCCCAGCCTGATCTCGTCCCAGGCCTGGAGCCGGCGGGTGTCCCGGTCCAGATAGAGGACCGAGGCCTCGATCGGGGCCGGGTACTCGCGCTCGACGGCCCGCAGCCCGCTTCCGCCCGTCGAGCCCTCGACGCGCAGCCGGGTCCCGTACTTCATGACCTCCATCTCCTCGTGGTGCAGATGCCCGGCGAGCACCAGCGGCACCTGCCCGTCCGTCCCGCGGGCCGCGAGCGGTTCGTGGGCGACGGCGATGTCGACCGGGGTGCCCGCGGCGCGCTGGTCGCGCAGGGCCGAGGCCAGTCGGGCTCCCGCGAGGTCCTCCGCCGCGTCGCCGCCCGGTGCGACCGCGCGGTCCGGGGTGAACTGGGGGTCGCCGATGCCGGCGAAACGCAGGCCCGCGACCGTGACCGCGCGGCCGTCGTCGAGGACGCGCACGTTCTTCAGGTGTTCGAGGTAGCGCTGCGTCTCCCGCGAGTCGTGGTTGCCGCGGACCCAGACGTACGGGGCGCCCAGGTCGGGGATCGGGTCGAGGAAGCCGTTCTCGGCCGCCGAGCCGTGGTCCATCGTGTCGCCGGAATCGACGATCACGTCGACCGCGTACTGCTTCACGAGCGAGGCGATGATCTTCCAGCTCGCCGGGTTCAGATGGATGTCGGAGACGTGGAGCACCCGGATCGTGG
>NZ_JBSFZS010000135.1:0-19263 GCF_053600395.1 Streptomyces sp. NPDC005070
CGCCCACCACCGAGACCTACACCCAACCTCACCCCCTCTTCCCCCACCCGCCGCTCTTCCGTTCGGGCCCTCCCGCGGGGGCGCCCGCGGCTGGGCCACCCACCGCCCCCCGGGCGGTGGCCCGGCCGCGCGAGCGCGCGCGGCCGTCGGCCGGCCGGCCGCCCTCCCCGCGGCTCGCCGCCGTCTTCCTGCCCGCACCGCTGCCCCGCGAGGGCCGCGTCGCGTTCTGGGACCCGCAGGGGGAACCCCCGCCCGCCGAGGACGACGGGGACGGCCCGCGGCCCGGGGATCACCCCGGCGGGGCCACCGCACCCGGCACACAGTCGTCCGCGCCCGAGCACACCGAACTGACGGTCGTACGACCGCACGGCTCGGGCGTCCGCAGGAGCACCGTCCCCGCGGTGACCCTCTCGGTCGCCGAAGCCCTCCCCCTGCTGGCGGGGGCCCGGCGCGACCCCGCGGCCCACCCCGCCACCGTCTGCTGGGGCGCCGCCGCGCTCCACGCGCTGCGCCTCGTCGCCCGCGGACGCCTGCTGCCGGGGCTCACCCCCGACGGCTTCGACGCCTGGCGCGCGGGCCCCCTGGACCCGGAGGACATCGCCCACCTGAGGTCGGTCGCCGAGGCCCTTCCGTACGAGGGGCACGCCGTCCCCCTGCCCGGCGGGGGACCGGTGCGGCTGCCCGAGCCGGAAGCCCTGGTGCGGTCCTTCCTGGACGCGGTCGCCGACACCCTGCCCCGCACCCCCGCCGCGCCCCACACCTCCGGCAGGCCCTTCGCGGCCCGCGAGCCGCAGCGGCTGACCGGCGCCCACGACTGGGCCGCCGAGGTCGCCGCCGGCATGGACGCGGGCGTACGGATCTCGCTGCGGCTCGACCTGTCCGCCCACCAGCTCTTCGACGACGGAGAGGGAGCTCGGCGCGCGGGCGCCGCCGTCGTCCAGGTGCACAGCCTCGCCGACCCCACGCTCGTCGTGGACGCGGCCGCCCTGTGGGCGGGGGACGCCGACACGGTGTTCGGGCCCCGCGCCCGCGTCGACGCCGCCCTCGCCGTCCGGCGCGCCGCCCGGGTCTGGCCACCCCTCGACCGCCTGTCCGAACAGGACGTACCGGACGTGCTCGCCCTCTCCGAGGAAGAGCTGTCGGATCTGCTCGGCGTCGTCGCGACCCGGCTCGGTGCCGCCGGTGTCGCCGTGCACTGGCCCCGGGACCTGGCGCACGACCTGAGCGCCGCCGCGGTCGTGCGCCCCGCGCCCGGCTCGGCGACGGACGGGACGGGATTCTTCGAGAGCGAGGAACTCCTCCAGTTCCGCTGGCAGTTGGCCCTCGGCGGGGATCCGCTCAGCGAGGCCGAGATGGACGCCCTCGCCGAGGCCCACCGGCCCGTCGTCCGGCTGCGCGACCAGTGGGTCCTGGTCGACCCCGCGCTCGTCCGCAAGGCCCGCAAGCGCGAACTGGGCCTGCTCGACCCGGTGGACGCCCTGTCCGTCGCGCTCACCGGAACCGCCGAGGTCGACGGCGAGACCGTCGAGGCGGTGCCGGTCGGAGCCCTCGCCACCCTGCGCGACCGCCTCACCGCGGGCGTGACCCCCGTCGAACCCCCACCCGGCCTGGACGCCCGTCTGCGGGACTACCAACTCCGCGGCCTCGCCTGGCTCGACCTCATGACCTCCCTCGGGCTCGGCGGCTGCCTCGCCGACGACATGGGTCTCGGCAAGACCGTCACCCTCATCGCGCTCCACCTGAAGCGGGCCCGCAGCGAACCGACGCTGGTGGTCTGCCCCGCCTCGCTCCTCGGCAACTGGCAGCGGGAGATCAACCGTTTCGCGCCCGGCGTCCCCGTGCGCCGGTTCCACGGCCCCGACCGCACCCTGGACGGTCTCGACGGCGGCTTCGTGCTCACCACGTACGGCACGATGCGGTCGGCCGCCGCCCACCTCGCCGACCGGCGCTGGGGCATGGTCGTCGCGGACGAGGCGCAGCACGTCAAGAACCCCTACTCGGCGACGGCGAAGGCCCTGCGCACGATCCCGGCCCCCGCGCGCGTCGCGCTCACCGGCACACCCGTCGAGAACAACCTCTCCGAACTGTGGGCCCTGCTGGACTGGACGACCCCGGGGCTGCTCGGCCCCCTCAAGTCCTTCCGCGCCCGGCACGCGCGCGCCGTGGAGAACGGCGAGGACGAGGAGGCGGTGGCCCGGCTGGCCCGGCTGATCCGCCCGTTCCTGCTCCGCCGCAAGAAGTCCGACCCCGGCATCGTCCCCGAACTCCCGCCGAAGACGGAGACGGACCACCCCGTCCCCCTCACCCGCGAACAGGCCTCTCTGTACGAGGCGGTGGTCCGCGAATCCCTGCTGGCGATCGAGACCACCGACGGCATCGCCCGCCGGGGACTCGTCCTCAAACTGCTGACCTCCCTCAAGCAGATCTGCGACCATCCGGCCCTGTTCCTGAAGGAGGACGCGCGGGAGGCCGCGCGGGGGACCTCCCCCCGCTCCGGCAAACTGGCCCTGCTCGACGAACTGTTGGACACCCTGCTCGCCGAGGACGGCTCGGCACTCGTCTTCACGCAGTACGTCGGCATGGCCCGCCTCATCACGGCCCATCTGACCGCCCGCGCCGTCCCGGTCGAGCTCCTGCACGGCGGTACGCCGGTCGTCGATCGCGAACACATGGTGGACCGCTTCCAGAGCGGGGCGACCCCCGTCCTGGTGCTGTCCCTCAAGGCGGCCGGCACCGGTCTGAACCTCACGCGCGCGGGCCATGTCGTCCACTTCGACCGCTGGTGGAACCCCGCGGTCGAGGAGCAGGCCACCGACCGCGCCTACCGCATCGGCCAGACCCAGCCCGTCCAGGTGCACCGGCTCATCACCGAGGGCACGGTGGAGGACCGCATCGCCGAGATGCTCGAAGCGAAGAGGGCCCTCGCCGACGCGATCCTGGGCTCCGGCGAGGCGTCCCTGACGGAGCTCACCGACCGCGAGCTGTCCGACCTCGTCTCGCTCCGGAGGCCGTCATGAGCGGGACCGGGGGAGAGGAGCCCCGCGTGCCCGAGACCGGAGCCGTGCCCGAGACCTGCGCCGGTGAACCGGCCGACGGCGCCGATCCGCAAAGTCCCGTCACGGAGGAACGCCCCGCCGACGCCGCCCGCCGGGCACTACGCGCCGCCCGGAGGGCCGCGGCCGCCGACGATCACGAGGGTGAGGGCGCGGGTGCGGCAACCGGTGGGAGTGCCAGCGGGCGTGCCGAGCGGGAGCCGGTGACCGGTGACCGGGAGTCCCTGTCCGCGGCCCCTTCCGCCGCGTCCGGTGTGCCCGAGCCGCCGCCGAGGGCATCCGCGCCGGCGGTGAGGCCGAGCGACGCGGCCCGCGAGGCCCTGCGACGGGCGACGGCGACGGAGTCGGCCACGACGGATCGTTCGGGAGCGGAGGCCGGGGGAGGCGCGCGCCCCGGTGACATCGCCCGTGAGGCATTGCGCGCCGCGCGGGACGAGGCACGGCGGCTCCGGTCCGAAGAGGCGGACGGCGGCGACGAGCGGTCGACGGAGGGCAGGAGCGACGGAGCCGGACCGAGGCGTCGGGCCGACAGGACGTCCCCGGCCGGAGCCGGTGGAAGACGGAGTCCCGCGCGCCCCGTGACGACGGACCGGGTGTCCCAGCAGCGCCGCCTCCGGGGCCTGCTCGCGGACGCCTTCCGGTTGCCCCCCGACGTGGCCGCCGAGACGGGGCAGCCGTCGCGTCCCGACGCGGACACCGACGCCGATGAGACGACCCGAGACCGAAACTCCGGCCGACCCGCACGCACCCCCTACGTCGGCCACGACGAACGCCCCGAGCAATCCGAGCAATCGGACTACCTCGAGGAATCCGAGTGTCCCGAGCAATCCC
Organism: Streptomyces sp. NPDC005070; assembly: GCF_053600395.1. NCBI lineage: Bacteria > Bacillati > Actinomycetota > Actinomycetes > Kitasatosporales > Streptomycetaceae > Streptomyces > Streptomyces sp. NPDC005070. The sequence goes on from NZ_JBSFZS010000135.1 coordinate 3,885, forward strand.
ATCGCCCCGATGACCCCGATCACCCCGAGGATTCCACGGACCTCGTGCCCGAGCGGGAGACATCGGACTCCGAGCCCTTCACGGTCGGCTCTCTCGTCCCGGAACTCTTCACCCCTCGGGCAGGGGCCGAGTCCGCGGAGGCCCCTGAGCCCGCTCGGTCCATCGGCGACCAGGTCACCCCCGCCCCCGCCGGGCGGCACTCTCGTTCCATGGCGTCCCCGGGTCGCGACGGTGAGCTGCGGCGGACCTTCCCCGCCTTCCCCGCTCGGGTCCAGGGGGAGGGAGGGTTCGCCGAGACCTGGTGGGGCGACGCCTGGGTCACGGCACTGGAGGAAGGGGCGCTGGACGCGGCGCGGCTGGCACGCGGGCGGACGTACGCCGGGCACGGCCACGTCGACGCCGTCACGGTCACACCGGGCCTGGTGCTCGCCTATGTGCACGGCAGCCGGCCGCGTCCGTACCGCGTCCAGGTCAGGGTGCGGACGCTGACCGACGACGACTGGGACCGTTTTCTCGATGCCGCGGCCGAGCGGCCCGGACACATCGCGGCGCTGCTCGACAAGGAGATGCCCAGGTCGCTCGCGGACTGCGGTGTCGAGCTGCTTCCGGGCCCCGGCGAACTCGAACCGCACTGCAGTTGCCCCGACTTCGGACACCCCTGCAAACACGCGGCCGCACTCTGCTACCAGACGGCACGGCTGCTGGACCAGGACCCGTTCGTCCTGTTCCTGCTGCGTGGCCGCGGCGAGCGCGAGCTGCTCGACGGGCTGTCCCGCCGCAACGCCACGCGCGCGGCCCGCGCCGCCCAGGAACGGGAACCGGCACAGCCGGCCGGCGTACGCGCCCGTGACGTCCTCGCCCGACGCGTACTGCCGCCCCTTCCCGCTCGGCTGCCGCCGCTCGCGCATCCGGGGCAGCCGCCGGCCTACCCGGGAGCACCGGGCGGCCCGGACGCCTTCGCGCTGGACCAGCTGGCCACGGACGCGGCCGCCCGCGCGCACGCGCTGCTCACCTCGGGCCGCGACCCGGTCGCGGAACTGACGCTCTGGCAGGACGCGGTGCGCGTCGCCGCGGCCCGCCCCGGATCGGGGCTCACGGCCGCGACCCGCACCCTCTACTCCTCGCTCGCGGCCGCTACCGGCCGTACCCCGATCGAGCTGGCCCGGGCGGTCGCCGCCTGGCGGCAGGGCGGGTTCGACGCGCTCGCCGTACTCGAAGAGCCCTGGGACCCCCCGGCGGGCCGGTTCGACCGGGCCCGGCCGCTGCTGATGGCCGCCGACTTCCCGGCCTTCCGCCCCCGCCGCAACAACCTCACCCACCCGAACGGCCACGCCCAGCTCCGCCTCGGCCGCAACGGCCTGTGGTACGCGTACGAGTCCGAGCCGGGCCGTGACGACTGGTGGCCCCGCGGCACCCCGGACCTCGACCCGGTCGGCGCCCTGACAGGCCTCGGCGCACCGGGCGAGCTCTGACACCGACCGGTTCGCCGTACGGTGCCCGGCTCCCGGCGGCGAAGCCCGAACGGCCACGGCTCTCGCGCCGGGCGGGGTACCTTCTGCACGTGTCCGAGGAGATGCCGCACGGCTTCCGAGATCCGTACCAGCACGTCGTGTCCCGCCCCGGCCGGAACGAGCCGACCGGCCACGGACCGGCCCGAGGACCGGTGTCACCGATGATCCTCGGCCGGGTCATGGACACCGCACGGCCACGATGACCGCCCCCGCCGATGCGTCCGCCGCGTCGACGGACCGCCGTCCGTCCCTGTCTCCCCGGCAGCGACGGGCAGCGGTCGGCGGCACCCTGATCGCCGCGTTCGGGGGGTTCGCGAGTTTCAACGTGCTGCTCTCGGCAATGCCGGCGTACGCGGTGCGCTCCGGAGCGGGGCCCTCGGGCGCCGGAGCGCTGACCGCCGTCCTGATGACAGCCACCCTGGGCGTTCAGCCCTTCACCCCGATGCTCTTCGCCCGGCTCGGACGACGCCTCTCCCTCGCGCTGAGCGGTGCGCTGCTCGCGCTGCCCTGCCTGGCCCTGCCGGCCGTCTCGTCATTCAGCGCGCTGACCGGCCTCGCGGTCGTACGAGGGCTGGGCTTCGGCATCTTCGTCGTGGCCGGCGTCACCTTCATCGCGGAGCTGTTTCCGTCCGGGGAACGGGGGCGGGCCATCGGCTGGTACGGCGCCGTCGTCGGCGTCGCCGGCGTCCTGGGGGCGCCCGCGGGCATCGCACTGGCCCGGCAGGAGGCGTACGCGCTCACCTTCGCCCTCGCGGCGGGCGCCGCGGCGCTGGTCCTGGTCGGCTCCCTCGGCCTTCCACGGGGTGCGGCTCCCGACCGCCCGGCCGGACCCCGGGCCGGCCGGGCACGGACCGTGCGCGGAACAGCGATGTCCCTGCGCCCCATGGCCGGCCTCCTGGTGGTGGAGATCGCCTCCACCACGGCCTACGGCGTCGTCTTCACCTTCCTGCCGCTGACCACCTCGGCCGCGCCCGAGGCGTTGTTCGCCGCGCAGGCGTCCACCGTGCTCTTCCGGCTCGTCGCCGGCTGGTTCATCGACCGGCACGGCGGCGGACGGGTACTGGCACCCGCGGTGGTGACCACCGTGCTCGGCACGGCCGCGGGCGCGGCCTCCCATCAGCAGGCCCTGCTGCTGGCCGGCGCCGTCCTGTTCGGAGCGGGCTTCGGCGCCACCCAGAGCGCCACCCTGGTGCTGATCATGCGGGCGGCCGGCGACACGCCCGCCGGTCTGGCGTCGGCCGGAGTCGCCTGGAACATCGCCTTCGACGCCGGCACGGGTGCCGGCTCGCTCGTCGGCGGGCCCCTGCTCTCCCTCGGCGGGCCGTCCGCTCTCTTCCCGGTGACGGCGGCCGTCCTGGCCGCGTGTCTTCTCGTGGAGCGGTGGCGAGCGCGCCCGCCCCGGCCCGATGACGCGGGGACATGAACGAGCTGTTCCCGGTGCTCTCTATTGCAGCTCCATGAACTCCTCCGGATGTCCCCGGATGCGCCGGTCGGCCGCCGCCGCGCGATCGGCGCGACCGGGCGTTCACTACAGCAGACGCACGAGCGTGCTCGTATCACCCTGGGGTGCCCGGCCCGTCGGCTCGTCGTCGCCCGCCGTGAGCCGGGCGCGGGGACGCTCTCCGGTGTCGGTTCTCTGTGCAGAGAGCGAAAACGGAATCACTCCAGCCATTTTTCGGCCGAAGTCGGCTTCCCGCACTCGCCGCCCCGGAGATTATCCGAAAGCACGTCCTTCTCTTTGCATCCAGTAACTCTCCGGGTTTTCGGATCTGGCTGAAGACGGAGGGATGCAAGCGGGCCAAAAGGGGTGACGGGGTCGGTTTTCGATGCTTCGCCCCGGCCATGTCCATCGTGTACGTTCCGATTGCCCGCCGAGAAGGACTGACCGGTTCTGGTCGGCGCGGCATCGTCGGGAGAAGGCCGGACCGGCCGGATCGGTCCGGTGACTCGCGCCGTGCCGAAAGGCGTGGCCGCTCGACGACGGAGCACCTACGGGGAAGGGGGAGGCGTGAACGGCATGAACGCGCGACTCTCCGCGCGAGTGCGGAATGCGTGCCGTCGATGTACCGGGACGGCCTGAGCGCCGGCGGGAGACCGTACATTCGCGGGAAATCCGTGAGCCGGCCTGCTGGACAGCGGCCGTTCACGTGGACGTCGCGCGCATCCGGCCAGGAACACCTTCAGTGAATTCCGCCACGGGTCGCGCTCTGCCCTGTCCGCACTTTTCAGGGGTGACGCGGTAACAGGAGGCGGCCGTGTCCGGGGCCTCGGAAATCGGCCATGTCGGCACGAAGTCCAACGTCGTTGCGCCCGAATTGACGAATTCTAGGTTCGAAGGATGATGGCGAAAAAAACGCGGCCTCAGGAATTGTCTCTGCCGGACATGCTACGCGCGTCCACACGTATCCAGCCCGACCGGACCGCCGTCTCCTGCGGCTCGGAGCGGCTGACGTTTCAGCAGCTCAGTGACCGAAGTGAGGAATTGGCCGGCCATCTGCGGCACCTCGGCGTGACGAGGGACGACCAGATCGGCGTCTTCATGGAGCCGTCCGTCGGTCTCGTGGTGAGTGTCTGGGGTGTCCTGCACGCGGGCGCCGCCTACCTGCCGCTGTCACCGGAGTACCCGGACGAGCGCGTGCGCTACATGATCGAGAACTCGGCCGCCGGCGTCATCCTGGCCGACGAGTCCCTGGTGTCCCGGCTGGCCGCGATGGCGCCACCGAGGACGAAGATCGTCACCCTCGCCGACGCGCGAACCTTACGGACGTCCGGGCCCGGGGTGCCGGCCGCGGGGGCGACCGCCCCCGATCGTCCGCGAGCGGACGATCTCGCCTATGTCATCTACACGTCGGGGAGCACGGGCAACCCGAAGGGCATCGGCATCGAGCACCACAGCATCGTCAGCCAGATGCGCTGGCTCGCCGACGAGCAGGGTCTGGACCGGAGCCGGAAGGTACTGCAGAAGACGCCGCTCAGTTTCGACGCGGCTCAGTGGGAGATTCTCGCGCCGGCCTGCGGCAGCGGCGTGGTGATGAGCGAACCGGGCGTGTACGCCGACCCGGGCGGGCTCATCGACCTGATCGTGGCGCACGAGGTGACCACCCTCCAGGGGGTGCCGACCCTGCTGCGGGCGCTCGTCGACACAGGACGGCTGTCCGCGTGCACCTCGCTCACCCAGGTGTTCAGCGGTGGTGAGGCGCTCACCAAGAGTCTGGCGGTCGAACTCCTCGACGCCCTGCCTGACTGCGAGCTGGTCAACCTCTACGGCCCGAGCGAGTGCACCATCAACGCGTCGGCCCACAAGGTCGACCGGGCGGCCGTCCAGCACGGTCCGGACCACATCTCCATCGGCCGTCCGGTGCGGGACCTGACTTTCCACATCCTCGACCCCGCCCGGCAGCCCGTCGGGCGCGGGGAATCCGGTGAACTCCACGTCGCGGGCCGGCAGCTCGCCCGCGGATATCTGAACCGCCCCGATCTGACCGCCGAAAGGTTCCTGCCCAACCCGTTCTCCACTGACCCCCTGTCCGACCGCCTCTACCGCACCGGGGATCTGGCACGACGGAACGACGACGGCACCCTGCAGTTCCTCGGCCGCGTCGACAGCCAGGTGAAACTGCGGGGCTTCCGGGTCGAGTTGGACGAGATCAAGGTGGCCGTCGAGGCACATGAGTGGGTCAGGCGCGCCGCCGTCCTGGTCCGCGACGATCCGCGGCACGGTGCCAACCTCATCGCGTTCATCGAACTGGACGCCGAACAGGCAGCGTTGATGGACCAGGGCAACCACGGAGCCCATCACCAGTCGAAGCGGAGCAAGCTGCAACTGCGGGCTCAGCTCTCCGACCCGGGAGTCCGTCGGGATTCCGGTCTCCCGACCGTCGATCTTCCGGGACGCGAGCCCTCGGTCCGGCAGCGGAGTGCGGTGTTCGCCCGCAAGACCTACCGGTTCTTCGAAGGCGGTGAGGTCACCCGGGCGGACATCCTCGACCTGCTCGCCCCCCGGCAGGAGTGGCCGGAGCGGCCCGTGACACCCCGGCGCCCGGACGCGTTGACACTGACCGAACTCGGCGCCCTGCTCCGCTGGTTCGGCCAGTTCACCAGCGACGAAAGGCTGCTGCCCAAATACGGATACGCCTCGCCCGGCGCGCTCTACGCCACCCAGCTCTATCTGGAGCTCTCCGGTATCGCGGGTCTCGAACCGGGCTTTCACTACTACAACCCGGTCACGCATCGACTCTCGTCGATCGCTCCGGCCCCGGCGGGCGAGCCGAGAATGCGGGTTCACCTCATCGGGAGCAGGTCGGCCATCGAGCCGGTGTACCGCAACAACATCCGTGAAGTCCTGCAGTTCGAGGCCGGGCACATCGCCGGCCTGTTCGACCAGGTGTTACCCGAGTACGGCCTGCGGATCGGCACCCGCGCGGGAGGAGCGGCGGTCACGGAGGTCCTGCGGTGCCCGGCCGAGGACCTCCACCTGGCCACGTACGAGGTGGAGCCGGCCACCGCCCCGGCCGTCACGGGACCGGTGGACACCTATGTGCAGGCTCATCCCGGCCGTGTCGTAGGACTGAGGGGCAGTCAGTACCGGTACGTGCAAGGCGACTTGCTGCCGGTGTCCGACGAACTGGTGCGCAAGCGGCACGTCATCGCCATCAACCAGGAGGTCTACGAGCGCTCCGGGTTCGGGATCAGCCTGATCGGCAGATCGCCCGAACCCTGGCAGCGCTACGTCGACCTCGGCCGGGAGCTCCAGCGCCTCCAGATGAACGACATCGGGCTGGGACTGATGTCGTCCGGCTACAGCTCGGAGACCGGAAACGACCTGCCCTCGGCCCGGCGCATCGCGGCCATCGCGGGCCTCGGACCGGATACGGCCTCCTATTTCGCCCTCGGAGGCCGCGTCAGCGAGGAACAGCGGGCCGCCGAGGGCATGAAAGAGGATTCCGTCCACACGCGCGGACCGGCCGAGATCGTCAAGGACAACCTCACCGCCTCCCTGCCCCCCTACATGGTGCCCAACAGGGTCACCGTGCTGGACTCCTTCCCCCTGACCGTCAACGGGAAGATCGATCACCAGACCCTGCGGGCCATGGACGAGGCCGCCATGGAGGACACCGACGCGCCGGTCGTCCCGCCGCGTACCCCCACCGAGCAGGCGATCGGCGCCCTGTGGAGCGCGGTGCTGCGGCAGGAGAGAGTCTCGATCCGGGACAACTTCTTCGCCGCCGGAGGCCACTCGCTGACAGCGGTCAACCTGGTCGGCCGGATCAACGGGGCGCTGGGCAGTTCCCTGCCCCTCCAGGTGCTGTTCGACTCCCCGACCATCGCCGAGCTGGCCCGACGGGTCGACCGTGAGCCCACGACCACCTTGTCGAGAATGGTGCGACTGCGCGGCGGGGACGGCCCCCGGCCCGTCTTCTGCTGGCCCGGACTCGGCGGCTACCCGATGAGCCTGCGGCTCCTGGCCGGCAGGCTGGAACAGGACAGGCCGTTCCTCGGCGTCCAGGCCCAGGGCATCAACGCGGGTGAGACCGCCTATCCGACGTTCGACGAGACGGTCGTCAGGGACATCGAACTCATCCGGCGCGTTCAGCCGGCCGGTCCGTACACGCTGTGGGGCTACTCCTTCGGCGCCCGGCTCGCGTTCGAGGCGGCCTACCGACTGGAGCGTGCGGGCGAACAGGTCGAGGACGTGATCCTCATCGCGCCGGGGAAGCCACCGGTGGAAGCCCGTGAAGGGACGCCCACGGACACCGCGGCCGACTTCACCGATCCCACCTTCGTCTCGATCCTCTACTCGGTGTTCGCCGGAAACCTCGAACAGCTCTCGGTCGACGCGTGTCTGGCCGCGACGCGGGACGAGGAGTCGTTCATCGAGTTCGTCTGCGGTCGATTCACCTATCTGGAAAGGGAGTTGGTGCGCCGGATCGTCCATGTGGTGCGCCGGACGTTCTCTTTCGAGTACGCGCCGCACGAACGGGCCGAGCGCAGTGTCGCGGCGCCGGTCACCGTGTTCACCGCCCGGGGCGACCAGGACTCCTTCCTCGAAGGCGGCCATGCGCTGACGAGGACGCCCCCCAGGATCAACCGCCTGGAGGCCGACCACTACGGGCTCCTCCGCGCCGACGGCATGGACGAACTCGTCACCGCCCTCCAGTCCGCACGACTCACCAGAAAGGTCATCGGCGTGCCTCACGTGAACATCAAGCATTTCCCGAACAACCTCGAGGACCACCAGATCTCGGCCCTCGTCGAAGCGATCACCAGCGCGGTCCGGACCGCCTTCTCGGTCGACGAGGGCGCCGTGTCGATCGCCCTCGAACCGGTGGCCCAGGACGTGTGGAACGAGCGGGTGTACGTCCCGGAGATAACCGGGGGCACCGGCAAGCTGATCAAGATCCCGAACTACTGAGCCCGGCCGCCACGATCGAGAGGCCACGGGGAACCAGGCCATGACACTCGGAGGACCGCATGCGTAGGACGATGGCCAGGGCGAGGGAAGACCTGGCCGTGATCGTCGCGCGAGACCCGTCGATCCGCACCCGTGCGGAGGCGCTGCTGCACCCCGCGCTCCCCGCGCTGTGGACCCACCGGCTGGCGCATGCCCTGTACATCCGTGGACACCGTCAGATCGCGCGCGTCCTGGCCTACGTGGCCCGCGCGGTGACCGGCGGCATCGAGATCCATCCGGGTGCGCGCCTCGGCCGCCGTGTGTTCATCGACCACGGGGCCGCCGTGGTGGTCGGCGAGACCGCCGAGATCGGTGACGACGTGACGCTCTACCACCAGGTCACGCTCGGCGCGGTCGGCTGGTGGCGGGACGGCCGACGCGAACCCGGGACCCGTCGCCACCCCGTCGTCGGCGACCGGGCGGTGCTCGGCACCAACGCCATCGTGCTCGGCCCGGTCACCGTCGGCGCCGACGCGCTGGTCGGGGCCGGTTCGCTCGTGCTGACCGACGTGCCGGCCGGCGCCCGCGTGATGGCTCCCCCGGCCGAGATCGTGGTCCGGCCCTCCGCGGAGGACCGCGAGGACGCCGGCCGGCTGCTGCGCGCCCTCGCCACCCCCGGGTGCTGGTGACGGCCAGCCCGTCCCCGTCCGTCGTATCCCAGCCGACCGTGTGTCGGCATGCCATCGGAGGCATACGTGATTCATGTCGGAGTTCTGGAGAGCAACCTCTCCGGTTCCGGCTTCGAGGGCCTGCAGATCATCAAGGAACTCGACTGCCGTGTCACCTTCTTCACCCGCGACCTCGACCGCTATCTCGAAGTGCCCGGCGGCCCCGCCTACTTCGACGACTACGTCGACGAGATCGTCCACTGCGAGACGAACATCCTCGATGAACTCCTGCCGCATGTGCACGCGGCCGGAGCCGAGCACCCCTTCGACGCGTTCCTGACCCTGGCCGAGTACGACGTGGTCGTGGCCGCCGAGGTGGCGGTCCTGCTCGGCCTTCCCACCGTCAGCGTCGACGGGGTCGCGGTGGCACGCAACAAGGCGCTGATGCGCAGGCGTTGTGCCGAACGCGGAGTGCCGATGCCGGCCTTCCGTACGGTCCGGACCCCCGCCGAGGCCGAGTCGGCCGCGGCCGAGATCGGCCTGCCCGTCGTGGTGAAGCCGGCCGACGAGACCAGCAGCGCCGACGTCCGGCTGGTGGAGAGCGCGGGACAGGCCGCCGAGCACGTCCGGCTGATCCGTACGAGGGTGGAGAACACCCGGGGTCAGAGCCGCTACCACGAGCTGATGGTCGAGGAGTACGTGAGCGGCCCCGAGGTCAGTGTGGAGGTCCTGGCCGAGGGCGACCGGTATGAGGTGTTCGGGGTGACCGACAAGTCGGTCGGCGGTCTCGGCTACTTCGTCGAGCTGGGCCACAGTTTCCCCTCCAGCCTGCCCGATCCGGTCGTCCGCGCCTGCTCCGACCTGGCCGTGGACGCGCTGCGCGCGGTCGGGTTCGACCTGGGCATGGCCCATGTCGAGATCAAGGTGACCCCCTCCGGGCCCCAGCTCATCGAGATCAACCCGCGCCCGGCGGGCGGCAAGATCACCTACCTGGTCGACCGCGCCCTCGGCATCCGCTCGCTGGAGCTGGTGGCCAGGCAGTACCTCGGCCAGCCGCTGCCGGCCCGGGTTCTGCCGGAACAGCCCGTCGCCGGGACGGCCATCCGCTATCTGACCGCCCGGCCCGGCCGGGTCGTGTCCCTCGGCGGTCGGGAGCGGGCCGCCGCGCTGCCCGGTGTGGAGGAGGTCGTCCTCAAGGTGAAGCCCGGCGACGAGGTGCGGGAGCTGCGCCGCAACGGGGACCGCGTCGGTCATGTGCTGGTGGTGGCCGAGACCGCCCAGCTCGCCGCGCGGACCGCGGAGGCCGCCGCCAAGGAGATCGGCGTCCGCACCGAGCCGGTCGCCCGGCGCCCGGTCGCGGACTCGCTCGTCGAACTGATCGGCGGCACGCCCCTGTTGAGGCTGCCGCTGGACCGGATCCTGGACGGCGTACCCGGCGACACCACCGTGCTGGCGAAGCTGGAGCTGTTCAACCCGTGGTCCAGCAGCAAGGACCGGGCCGCGCTGTCGATGCTGCGCGGTGCCGAGCGGCGCGGACAGCTCGCCCCGGGCGACGGCACCGTGATCGAGGCGACCTCCGGCAACACCGGTATCTCCCTGGCCGCGCTGGCGGCGGCCCGCGGCTACCGCTGCGTCATCGTGCTGCCGGACAACGCGACCCAGGAACGCGTCTCCATCCTGCTGTCGCTCGGTGCCGAGGTGGTGCGGACACCGCACACCGGTGGCTACCAGGCCGCGGTCGACAGGGCCGAGGAGATCCACCTGGCGACCCCCGGATCGTGGTTCTGCCGTCAGCACGACAACCCGGACAACACCCGGGCCCACTACGAGTCGACCGGCCCGGAGATCTGGTCCGACACCGAGGGACGGATCGACGTCTTCGTCAGCGGGGTCGGCACCGGCGGCACGCTCAGCGGCGCGGGCCGCTACCTCCGCGAGCGGCACCCCGCCGTCCGCATCGTGGCGGTGGAACCGGCCGGCTCACCGCTGTTGTCCGGCGGTGAGCCCGGCACCCACGGCATCCCGGGGTTCAACGGCGGCTTCGTCGCGCCGACCACGGAACGGGAACTCATCGACGAGGTGATCGCCGTCTCCGACTCCGACGCGCTGGACACCACCCGGCGGCTCGCCCGGCGCGCGGGCCTCATGGTCGGTGTCTCGGCCGGGGCGGTGGTTCACGCCTCCGGAGTCGTGGCCGCCCGTCCGGAGTACCGGGGCAAGCGCGTCGTGACCCTGCTGCCCGACACGGGCGAGCGGTATCTGAGCCTACTGGGCCGCGCGGCCGAACCCGCGACGGCCGGGGCCGCGGGCGGCGGCGGTGCCCGATGACAGCCCGCCGGCCCCCGGGCGAACGGCCCCGCCTGCTGATGGTGATGCCGTACCGGCAGTTCGTACGGAAGGCACAGGCGGCGGGGTTCTGGGTCGGTGCGATCTGGGACCCGCGCCTGGAGTCGCCGGAGTACCTCGACGACGTACGCGAACTGGCGGATCTGTACGTGACAGCCGACTTCCGCGACGAGGACGGGCTGCGCGACACCATCCGCACGGTCGCACGGGAGCACGACGCGTCGCTGATCTATCACCTGGGCCGGGAGGAGACCATGGTCAGCGCCTACGAGGTGGCCGAGGAACTGCGTGCCGAGCTCAATCCGGCCGCGGCGATCCGCGTTCTCGCCGACAAGCACGCGATGCGCGAACTGCTGGCGGAGCGCGGGCTGTCCCCGGTGGCCTTCGAGTCCGCGCCGACCCGCCGCGAGGTGCCGGACGCGGTCCGGCGGATCGGATTCCCCGCCGTGGTCAAACCGGCCGCGCTGGCCGGCAGCCGAGGCGTCTTCCTGTGGCGGGAACCGGCCGACCGGGCGCCCTGGACGGCACTCCTCGACCAGTACGGCTACGACGGCCCGTTCCTCGTCGAGGAATACCTGCGCGGTCCCGAGTACAGCGTGGAGACGCTCAGCCAGGACGGCCGCCACCACGTCGTGGGCGTCACCGAGAAACTGCTCGGTCCGCCGCCGCTGTTCGTGGAGGTGGGGCACGTCCACCCGGCGCCGCTGCCCCAGGACCGCCGCCGGGCCGTCGAGGACCTGACCGAGGAGTTCCTCACGGCCTGCGGATACCGGTTCGGCCCCGCGCACACCGAGGTGATCTGGACGCCGAAGGGCCCGCGGATCGTCGAGTCGCAGGCCCGGCTCGGCGGTGACCGCATACCGAGACTCATCGAGCTGGCCACCGGACTGGACGTCGAACAGGCCGTCTTCGCCGCCCTGAAGGGCACACCCGTCGAACCACCGACGGCGACGGCGACGGCGACCGTGCGGTTCTTCACCTTCCCGCCCGGCCATGTCGACGAGATCCGCGGTCTCGAAACGGTCGGCGGACTCGGCCACGTCGACGAGCTGAGCATCCGTCTGAACTCCGGGGACACCGTGCCGGAGGTCCGCGACTCCAAGAGCAGACACGGGCACGTCATCGTCTCCGGCGCCACTCCCGAGGAGGCGCGGGCCCGCTGCGCGGAGGCCCTCGCCGCCATCGAGGCCGTCATCGACGGAACGCCCACCCGGGCCGACGGCCGGACCGGGGTCCTCGGAACACCCGTCTGAGCGCCACCGGCCGTCCATCCCCCCACCCAGGAAGAAAGGCAGTCCCATGCAGTGGTCCGTCCCATCAACCAGGAGGTCACCGTGACGACCCCCGACACGGACGCCCAGGTGCTGTTCGTCGGCTACAACGCGGCCTACCTGCGCGCGATCGACGGGAGGATCCCCAGCGGATCCGTCGTGGTGATCGAGGAGCCCGACATCATCCGCAAGCGGGAACTGCGGGACGCCGCGGCGGGTTTCGACTGCCTGGACCGGATCGTTCCGGCGAGCTACCAGCAGTCCGCCGAAGCACTCGACCTGGCGGTCGACCTCTCGGCCGCGCGGCCGGTGGCCGCCGTCGTCCCGGGGCTGGAGTACGCGGTGCCGGCCGCGGCGGCGCTGGCCGCCAAGCTCGGCCTGCCGGGAGCCGGGGAGAGAGCCGCGCAGGCACTGCGGGACAAGATCCGGCTGCGCGAGGCGGCGGCCGCCGGCGGTGTCCGCAACCCGCGCTGGCGGGAGGTGCACGGACCCGAGGACATCCTCGACTTCGCCGGTGACGGGCCGGTGGTGGTCAAGCCGGCGAACCGGCAGGCGAGCGTCGGCGTGCAGGTGCTGGACTCGGTCGACGCCACCACCGCGGCCGAGGCCTGGGAGCGGACCTCGTCGGCCGCCGAGTACGAGCAGGTGCCCGACCGGCCGCTGGACTGGCGGTTCCTGGCCGAGGAACGGCTGGAAGGCCCCGAGTTCAGTGTCGAGGCGCTGGTACGGGAGGGCGAGATCGTCTTCGAGAACATCACCGCGAAGACGGTGATCCCGGGACCGTATCCGGTCGAACTCGGCCATCTGCTGCCCGCACCGCTCGACCAGGAGACGCGGACCGCGTTCGGGACGGCCCTGAGGGCGCTGGTCGCCGCCGTCGGATTCGGGACCGGGATCCTGCACGCCGAGTGGATCCTCACGGAGTCCGGCCCGACGCTGGTCGAGTGCGCCGGCCGCTGCCCCGGCGACTATCTGATCGACCTCATCGACCTGGCCTACGACACCGGGATCAGGCTGACCCTCATCGACCTGCTGGCCGGTCGCCCCGTCGAGCTGCCCCGGTCCTCGCGACGGAACTCGTCGATCCGCTTCCTCGCCGCGGAGCCGGGCACCGTGACCGAGGTCACCGGAGAGGACACCGCGAAGGCGCTGCCCGGCGTACGGGCCGTGGAGGTGGACGTCGCGGCGGGCCAGGAGGTACGGCCCTGGGCGTCCTCCTGGGACCGTGCCGGGCACGTCATCGCCACCGGGCCGGACGCGGACACCACCCGCCGGCACGTCCTGGACGCCGTCGCCGCCGTCCGTATCGCAACCGAGTGAGGGATCACATGACTGCTCTGTGGCAGCGCGTCCGCGGACTGCGCGGATCCATGCCCGGCGGCCCGGTGGGAACACGGCTGGCGGTGATGGCGATGATCGACGCGGTGGGGACCGGCGCCTTCCTGGCCGTGTCCGTACCGTTCATCACCAGGGCGGTCCACCTGTCCGAACGCGACCTCGGCTTCGGCCTGGGCCTGTCCGCCGCCATCGCCCTGGGCACGGCGATCCCGATCGGGATCCTGGCCGACCGCATCGGCCCGAAGAAGGTCCTCGTCGGGGTGAGCCTGTGGCGCGCCGCCTGCTTCGTGGTGTACCCCTTCGTCCAGAACCTGTGGCAGTTCCTGACCGTGGTGTGCCTGCTCGGCCTCGTCGACAAGGCGGCGGCACCGATGGAGCAGGCCCTGGTCGGGCAGACGGTGCCGACCACGGAACGGGTCAAGGTCGTCGCGATCCTCCGGTCGATGCGCAATGTCGGCTTCACCGTCGGCGCCCTGCTGGGCGGGGTCGGGCTGCTGATCGGCACCCGCGCCGGTTACACCGTGATCCTGTTGCTCAACGCCGCCTCGTTCGCGGTGCTCGCGACCCTGGCGTCCCGGCTGCCGCTGCTCAACGCACCTACGGCGAACCTTCGCCGGAGGTTCTCGGTCGCTGTGCTGCGCGACGGATCGTTCCTCTCGTTCGCCGGGATCAACGCGATCCTCACCATGCACATGACTCTGCTGAGCATCGGCATACCGCTGTGGATCGTGGGGCACACCGACGTCTCGGCCGCGCTGATCTCCCCGCTTGTCGCGGTCAACACCGTGCTCGCGGTGCTCCTGCAGGTGCGGGCGAGCCGGGGGACCGACGACATCCCGGGTGCGGCACGGGCCCTGGTACGCGCCGGCGTCTCCCTCGCGGCCTGCTGTCTGCTGCTCGTCACGGCACCGAGGCTGCCGGTCGTGCTCGCTGTCGGCGCGCTGCTGCTGGCCATGATCGCGCTGACGGGAGGCGAGTTGTGGCAGTCCGCCGGGGGCTGGGGAGGCTCGTATCTGCTCGCGGCACCCGGCCAGGAAGGCGTCTACCTCTCGGTCTTCTGGCTCGGTGTGGCGGTGCAGCAGATCGCGGCACCGATCCTGGTGAGCCTGATCGTCACGGTCGGCGCCGCGGGATGGGTCGCACTGGCCGCGCTGTTCGCCGCGAGCGGCCTCGCGGCTCCCGCGATCGGCCGGTGGGCGCAGACACAGGCGGCGAAACGGCCGCAGCAGGATCCGAGTCTCGCCGAGGCCACCTGACCCTCCGCGCGCAGGCCCACCCGGTGGACGGGGCGGTCGTACGAGCCGCTCGCACGGGCCGGTGTTCCGCAACACCTGCATCGACAACACCTGTATCGACAACACCTGTATCGACAATACCCAGGGAGAGAAATGTCTGTTCCGCTGTATGTGCCGCCGGGCGGGGGAGAGTTCGTCGACATCCGGGACACGAAAAGGACGTACCTGAAGCTCACCACGCCGGATTCCGAGGGGGAGTTCGGATTCTTCGAGCATCACATGGCTCCCGAAGCCAAGGGCGCCAGTCCGCATGTGCACAAGCAGTCCACGGAGATGTTCTACGTGGTGCGCGGTGAGATCGAGTTCACCATCGGCGACCGGAAGGTGGTGGGCGAACCGGGCGCGTTCGCCTATATACCCAAGGGCGAGCCGCACGGTTTCACGAACCGGGGGAAGGAGGACGCCACCCTGCTGATCATGTTCTATCCGATCTACGACCGCGAGGACTACTTCCGCGGTCTGGGTGACCTCGCAGAAGAGCCTGGAGTTCACCGTGAGCACCGCTCCCGGGGCCCCGGTGGACCTGCTCACCGACGACTCCCGGCTGCGGCAGGTACTG
>NZ_JBSFZS010000136.1:0-17901 GCF_053600395.1 Streptomyces sp. NPDC005070
GCTCATCGTCTCGTCGACGACGAGCACGGTGCCGGCCGAGCGCGCCGCGTCCACGAGCCCGCGTCGCTGGTCCTCGTCCTGGCATCAGCCCGTCGCCGTTGGGTGAGGGGTGGGCGTCGGTGGCGACGGGCATCGATGTACCGGCACGGCCCCGACGGCGCGTCGCCGGCTGCGGGTGCGTCGTGGTGCCGCCTGCCCCCTGCCGCCGGATCCCGGTTGCGGGTGCGATGTTCAGCTCCGGCCGGGGCAAGTTTCAGCCCCTCCGGCGTTTGAGGAGCGGGGTCTGGGGCGGAGCCCCAGGGTGGGAAGGGTAGGGGCGGAGGGGGCGAAGAAAAGGCTGAGCTCCGGGGAACCTGTGAAAGCCCGGGCAATCCGGCCCCCGGGAGACCCCTTGCGGCAGCGGGTCTCGGGGTCAGGAGGAGGCCGGGAAGGGGAGGTCAGTCCCGGGGAGCCGCGGTGGAGCCCCGGACCATCAGTTCGCCCCGCACCGTCGCGATCCCACCCGGCGGCGGCTCCTCCCGCCCCATGGCGATCCGCCCGGCCCGGGCCCCCGCCTCGGAGAGCGGAAGCCGCACGGTCGTGAGAGCGGGCACCGCGTCGATGCTGAACGGCAGATCGTCGAAGCCGGCGACGGACACGTCGCTGGGGATGCGCAGCCCGGAGTCGCGCAGCGCGGCACAGGCGCCCAGCGCCACGGTGTCGTTCGCGGCGACGACCGCCGTCAACGACGGATCACGGCGCAGGAGTTCGAGCGTCGCCTCGTACCCGGACCGGCGGTCGTAGCGGCCGTGCACGGTGCGCCGGGGGTCGTCCTCGATGCCGTGGGCGTCGAGCGCGGCCCGGTGGCCCTCCAGTCGGTGGCGGGTCGTCGTGCGCTCCTCGGGACCCGCGATGTACCCGAGCCGCCGGTGCCCGAGGCCGATGAGGTGCTCGGTGAGCTGCCTCCCGCCACCGCGGTTGTCGAAGGTGAGCGCGATCGCCTCGGGCGCCTCCGGTGCGGGCGGCCGCCCGCACAGTACGACCCGGGTGCCCGCCTCGGTCAGCTTGCGCAGCTTGGCGGCGACCGCGCCCGCGTGCGCGGTGTCCTCTATCGCGCCGCCGGTGAGCACCACCGCGGCGGCACGCTGGCGCTGAAGGAGCGTGAGGTAGGTCAGCTCGCGCTCGGGGGAGCCGCCGGTGTTGCAGACGACCCCGAGCCGCTCCCCGCCCGCGCGCCCCCCGGGCCCGCCGATCTCCGACTGGATGGCCGCCGCCATGATCCCGAAGAAGGGGTCGGCGATGTCGTTGACCAGGATGCCGACGAGGTCGGAGGTCGCCGCGGCCAGCGAACTCGCCGGGCCGTTCAGCACGTAGTCCAGTTCGTCCACCGCCCGCAGCACCCGCTCGCGCGTGGAGGAGGCCACGGGGTAGTTCCCGTTCAGCACGCGCGACACCGTCGCGGGAGAGACCTGCGCGCGGGCCGCCACGTCCGCCAGGGTCACCGTCATCTCATCGTCCTCCGGTCGCGCCTTGTCGTACCACTTCGTACGGGGTCGTACATGTCGTACGTCGTCATGCCTGGTCATGTCTCGTCGTACGGCGTCGAACACGGAGTCGAAGGCCGGGTGCGCCGCTTCCTGTGGGCAGGGTCCGTGCAGACCATACGGCCATCGGCCCCCGTTGTTCGCCCCCTCGAACAACCCGTCTTCGCAGTGGTCTTGTCCATACCGCTGCACAGAGGCTAGCTTCTCACTGGATAGAAAGCGCTTGCTGTCACGCTCGCCAGTCAGCGTGCGCGGCGCCCGAGGCGTACGGAGGGAAAGACGTGACACGCAAGACGGTGCGGATCGCCATGAACGGCGTGACGGGACGCATGGGTTACCGGCAGCACCTCGTCCGCTCGATACTCGCCCTGCGCGAACAGGGCGGCCTCGACCTCGGTGACGGCACCGTGCTGTGGCCCGAACCCGTCCTCGTCGGCCGTCGCGAGGACGCGCTGAAGGCGCTCGCCGAGCGGCACGGCCTCGCCCACTGGTCGACGGACCTGGACGCGGTGCTCGCCGATCCGTCCGTCGACCTCTACTTCGACGCCCAGGTGACGTCCGCCCGCGAGGAAGCCCTCAGGAAGGCCGTCGCGGCGGGCAAGCACATCTACACGGAGAAGCCGACCGCCACCGGGTTCGCGGGAGCCCTCGAACTGGCCCGCCTCGCGCACGCCGCGAGCGTCAAGCACGGCGTCGTCCAGGACAAGCTCTTCCTGCCCGGACTGCTCAAGCTGAAGCGGCTCGTCGACGGCGGCTTCTTCGGCCGGATCCTGTCCGTCCGCGGAGAGTTCGGCTACTGGGTCTTCGAGGGCGACTGGCAGAGCGCCCAGCGGCCCTCCTGGAACTACCGCGCCGAGGACGGCGGCGGCATCGTCGTCGACATGTTCCCGCACTGGGAGTACGTCCTGCACGAACTCTTCGGCCGCGTCACCTCGGTGCAGGCGCTCACCGCCACCCATGTCCCGCAGCGCTGGGACGAGCGGGGCATGCCCTACGACGCCACGGCCGACGACGCGGCCTACGGCATCTTCGAGCTGGAGGGCGGCGCGGTCGCCCAGATCAACTCCTCGTGGACCGTGCGCGTCCACCGCGACGAACTCGTGGAGTTCCAGGTCGACGGCACGGAAGGCTCGGCCGTCGCCGGACTGCGCAACTGCCGCGTCCAGCACCGCGGTTCGACCCCCAAGCCGGTCTGGAACCCGGACATCCCGGCCACCTACTCCTTCCGCGAGCAGTGGCAGGAGGTCCCCGACAACGCCGAGTTCGACAACGGCTTCAAAGCCCAGTGGGAGCTGTTCCTGCGGCACGTCTACGCCGACGCCCCCTACCGCTGGGACCTCCTCGCCGGCGCCCGCGGCGTCCAACTCGCCGAACTGGGCCTGAAATCCTCGGCCGAGGGCCGCCGCCTCGACGTACCGGAGATCGCGCTGTGACCATCCGACTCCCGGACGCCGGCGGCCGGTTGCGGACCTACGAGCCGCGCACCGACCCCCTCGTGGCCCTCCCCGCGGCCGCGTCCCTCGCCTCCCGTACGGTCTTCGCCGCCGCGCATGTCGTCGCCGACCCGTACGCGGACGTCTCGCCCGACGCGCCCGCCGCCGTCGACTGGGACGCCACCCTCGCCTTCCGGCGCCATCTGTGGTCGCACGGACTCGGTGTCGCCGAGGCGATGGACACCTCCCAGCGCGGGATGGGCCTGGACTGGGCCGGGGCCGCCGAACTGATCCGGAGGTCCTCGGCCGAGGCCAGGGCCGTCGGCGGCCGGATCGCGTGCGGAGTCGGCACGGACCAGCTCACCGGCCCGGCCACGCTCCGCGAGGTGCGGGCCGCCTACGAGGAACAGCTCGCCCTCGTCGAGGAGTCGGGCGCGCAGCCGGTCCTGATGGCCTCGCGTGCCCTCGCCGCGGCCGCCGCCGGACCCGAGGACTACCTCGACGTCTACGGCCACCTCCTGCGCCAGGCGGCCGGCCCGGTGATCCTGCACTGGCTGGGCCCGATGTTCGACCCGGCCCTGGAGGGCTACTGGGGCTCGGACAACCTGGACACGGCGACGGAGGCGTTCCTGGAGGTGATCGCCGCCCACCCGGACAAGGTGGACGGCGTCAAAGTCTCCCTGCTGGACGCCGTCCGGGAGGTCGGACTGCGCCGCCGCCTCCCGGACGGCGTCCGCTGCTACACCGGCGACGACTTCAACTACCCCGAGCTGATCGCGGGCGACGAGCGCGGCTTCAGTCACGCGCTGCTCGGCGTCTTCGATCCGCTCGCCCCTCTCGCCGCCCGGGCGGTACGCGTCCTGGACACCGGGGACATCAAGGGATTCCGTGAACTCCTCGACCCGACCACCGAGTTGGCCCGGCACCTCTTCCACCCCCCGACCCGCTTCTACAAGACGGGTGTCGTCCTGCTGGCCTGGCTCGCCGGCCACCAGGACCACTTCGCGATGCTGGGCGGCCTCCAGTCGGCACGCTCCCTGCCCCACCTCGCCCGCGCCTACGAACTCGCCGACGGACTGGGCCTGTTCCCGGACCCACGGCGCGCCGAAACCCGGATGAAGACCCTGCTCGCCCTGTACGGAGTGACCTCATGAGCAGCCTCGCCCGCTTCTCCGTCAACCAGATGACGGTCAAACAGCTCTCGCTGCCCGAACTGGTCGCCGCCTGCCTGGAGACGGGCGTCCCGGGTGTCGGCCTGTGGCGCGAACCTGTGCGGTCGTACGGCCTCGACGCCACCGCGAAACTCGTCCACGACGCGGGTCTGGCCGTCACCACCCTGTGCCGGGGCGGCTTCCTCACGGCGATCGACCCGGGGGAGCGGCGGCGCGCGCTGGACGACAACCGGGCCGCCGTCGACGAGGCGGCCGCGCTCGGCACCGACACCCTCGTCCTGGTCTCCGGCGGCCTGCCGCCCGGCTCGAAGGACCTGCACGGCGCCCGGGAGCGCATCGCCGACGCGCTCGGCGAACTGGGCCCGTACGCCGCCTCCCGCGGGGTGCGTCTCGCCGTCGAGCCGCTCCACCCCATGTACGCGGCCGACCGCTGCGTGGTGTCCACCCTCGCCCAGGCCCTGGACCTCGCGGAACGCTTCCCCGCCGACCAGGTGGGCGTCACCGTCGACACGTACCACCTCTGGTGGGACGACACGGCCCCCGCCCAGATCGCCCGCGCGGGGGCGGGCGGCCGCATCCACAGCTTCCAGCTCGCCGACTGGACCACCCCGCTGCCCGCGGGCGTCCTCGACGGCCGCGGCCAGCTCGGCGACGGCTCGGTCGACTTCCGTGTGTGGCGCGGCCTGGTCGAGGCGGCGGGCTACACCGGCCCCATCGAGGTCGAGCTCTTCAACGAGGAGCTCTGGGCCAGGGACGGACGCGAGGTGCTGGCGGAGACGGCGGCACGGTTCGTGGAACACGCCGGTTGGCGGCTCGGGGCGGAACACACCGGTTAGCGGCTCGGGGCGCCGCCGGGACGGCTGGACAAAAGAATCTTCGGAAGTGCGTACAACCCTTCCGCGGCCTCGTGGGTCGTACGTGGCATCAGGACCTTTGGAGGGGGATCCGGGGGGATCGCGGGGGTTCTGATACGGAGGGGAAAGCCGAGGGGCCCGGTCGACGGACCGGGCCCCTCGAAATTTTCCGGCCCGTCGAACACGGCGCCGGAGCGCTGTCGGTGGCGGGCGGTACCGTCGGATCATGACCGATCAGGCGGGGGCCGCCCAGACGGGCGAGCGGCGACTGGCCACGCTGGAAGGCGTGCTCGAACGCATCACGTACGCCAACGAGGAGAACGGCTACACGGTCGCCCGGGTCGACACCGGCCGGGGCGCCGGCGACCTGCTCACCGTCGTCGGCTCCCTTCTCGGCGCCCAGGTCGGCGAATCCCTGCGCATGGAGGGCCGCTGGGGCTCCCACCCGCAGTACGGCAAGCAGTTCACCGTGGAGAACTACACGACGGTGCTCCCGGCCACCGTCCAGGGCATCCGCCGCTATCTCGGATCCGGCCTGGTCAAGGGCATCGGACCGGTCTTCGCCGACCGCATCACCGAGCACTTCGGCCTCGACACCCTGCGGATCATCGAGGAGGAGCCGAAGCGGCTCATCGAGGTCCCCGGACTCGGCCCCAAGCGCACGGGGAGGATCGCCGACGCCTGGGAGGAACAGAAGGCGATCAAGGAGGTCATGCTCTTCCTCCAGACCGTGGAGGTGTCCACCTCCATCGCGGTCCGCATCTACAAGAAGTACGGCGACGCCTCGATCTCGGTCGTGAAGAACCAGCCCTACCGCCTGGCGTCCGACGTCTGGGGCATCGGCTTCCTCACCGCCGACAAGATCGCCCAGTCCGTCGGCATCCCGCACGACAGCCCCGAGCGCGTCAAGGCGGGCCTTCAGTACGCCCTGTCGCAGTCCACCGACCAGGGGCACTGCTACCTCCCCGAGGAGCGGCTGATCGCGGACGCGGTGAAGCTGCTCCAGGTCGACACCGGCCTGGTCATCGAGTGCCTGGCCGAGCTGGCGGCCCCCGCGGAGGACGGCGAGGACCCCGGTGTCGTACGGGAGAAGGTCCCGGGCCCGGACGGCGGCGACCCGGTGACGGCGGTCTACCTCGTCCCCTTCCACCGCGCCGAACTCTCGCTCTCCGCACAGGTGCTGCGCCTGCTGCGCAGCGACCGCGACCGGATGCCCGGCTTCCGTGACGTGGCCTGGGACAGGGCACTGGTCTGGCTCAAGGGGCGTACGGGCGCGGAGCTGGCCCCGGAGCAGGAGGCGGCGGTCCGGCTCGCGCTCACCGAGAAGGTCGCCGTGCTGACCGGGGGTCCGGGCTGCGGCAAGTCGTTCACGGTCCGCTCGATCGTGGAGCTGGCCCGTGCCAAGGGCGCCAAGGTGCTGCTCGCCGCGCCCACCGGCCGTGCCGCCAAGCGTCTGGCCGAGCTGACCGGGGCCGAGGCCTCCACCGTGCACCGGCTTCTGGAGCTCAAGCCGGGCGGTGACGCGGCCTATGACAAGGACCGTCCGCTGGACGCCGACCTGGTCGTCGTGGACGAGGCCTCCATGCTCGACCTGCTGCTCGCCAACAAGCTGGTCAAGGCGGTGCCCCCGGGTGCCCACCTCCTTTTCGTCGGCGACGTCGACCAGTTGCCGAGCGTCGGCGCCGGCGAGGTGCTGCGCGACCTGCTCGCCGAGCGGGGCCCGGTCCCCGCGGTGCGTCTCACCAAGGTCTTCCGCCAGGCCCAGCAGTCCGGGGTGGTGACCAACGCCCACCGGATCAACTCGGGGCAGCATCCGCTCACCGACGGCATGAAGGACTTCTTCCTCTTCGTCGAGGACGACACCGAGGAGGCGGGGCGGCTCACCGTGGACGTGGCGGCCCGTCGGATTCCGGCCAAGTTCGGTCTCGACCCCCGCCGGGACATCCAGGTCCTCGCTCCCATGCACCGGGGCCCGGCCGGCGCGGGGCTCCTGAACGGACTGCTCCAGCAGGCCATCACCCCCGGCCGCCCGGACCTCGCCGAGAAGCGGATCGGCGGCCGGGTCTTCCGGGTCGGCGACAAGGTCACCCAGATCCGCAACAACTACGACAAAGGGGAGAACGGCGTCTTCAACGGCACCGTGGGTGTCGTCACCTCGCTCGATCCCGTCGAGCAGCGGCTGACGGTGCGCACGGACGAGGACGAGGAGGTGCCGTACGAATTCGACGAGCTCGACGAGCTGGCGCACGCGTACGCGGTGACCATCCACCGCTCCCAGGGCAGCGAGTACCCGGCGGTGGTGATCCCCGTGACCACGGGCGCCTGGATGATGCTCCAGCGCAATCTGCTCTACACGGCGGTCACCCGGGCCAAGAAGCTGGTCGTTCTCGTCGGTTCGCGCAAGGCGATAGGCCAGGCGGTGCGTACGGTGTCCGCGGGACGCCGGTGCACGGCCCTGGACTTCCGGCTCTCCGGCTCGTGAAGCATCGCTCGTGAGGCACGACTCGCGGCAGCGCTCGTGAACCACCGCCCCGCGCGTGGCGAACGGGCCCCGCGCGAGCGGCGAACGGGGCCTTTCGGGCATGGGACGAGGCCCGTCGGAAAAAATGATCGATCAAACGAGTCAGGAAGGTCACAGAGCACTTCCGGTTGCGGGGCGGACGCGGCAGGATGAGCAGGTTGGCGGCACTCAGTGCCGCCGATAGGCCCAATGGTCGACCCCGAGTGCACTCTCCAGGGCCAAATGGGGGATGGTAGAGACAGTCAGGGCACCTCGAAGAAGAGGCACAACGTCGGTGAGGGATGACGTGAGCGACAACTCTGTAGTACTGCGGTTCGGCGATGGCGAGTACACCTACCCGGTGATCGACAGCACCGTCGGCGACAAGGGCTTCGACATCGGCAAGCTCCGCGCCCAGACGGGTCTGGTGACGCTGGACAGCGGGTACGGCAACACCGCCGCGTATAAATCCGCGATCACCTATCTCGACGGTGAGCAGGGCATCCTCCGCTACCGCGGCTACCCGATCGAGCAGCTCGCCGAGCGGTCCACCTTCCTGGAGGTGGCCTACCTGCTGATCAACGGCGAGCTCCCGAACGTCGACGAGCTCTCCACCTTCAAGAACGAGATCACGCAGCACACCCTGCTGCACGAGGACGTCAAGAACTTCTACCGCGGCTTCCCGCGCGACGCCCACCCGATGGCGATGCTGTCGTCGGTCGTCTCGGCGCTGTCGACGTTCTACCAGGACAGCCACAACCCGTTCGACGAGAAGCAGCGCAACCTCTCCACGATCCGGCTGCTCGCCAAGCTTCCGACGATCGCGGCGTACGCGTACAAGAAGTCGATCGGTCACCCCTTCGTCTACCCGCGCAACGACCTCGGGTACGTCGAGAACTTCCTGCGCATGACCTTCTCGGTCCCCGCGCAGGACTACGAGCTCGACCCGGTGGTCGTCTCCGCGCTGGACAAGCTGCTGATCCTGCACGCCGACCACGAGCAGAACTGTTCGACCTCCACCGTGCGTCTGGTCGGCTCCTCGCAGGCGAACATGTTCGCCTCGATCTCCGCCGGCATCTCCGCGCTGTGGGGCCCGCTGCACGGCGGCGCCAACCAGTCGGTCCTGGAGATGCTCGAGGGCATCCAGGCCAACGGCGGCGACGTCGACTCCTTCATCCGCAAGGTGAAGAACAAGGAGGACGGCGTCCGCCTGATGGGCTTCGGCCACCGGGTGTACAAGTCCTTCGACCCGCGCGCGAAGATCATCAAGGCCGCCGCGCACGACGTCCTGTCCGCTCTCGGCAAGTCCGACGAGCTGCTCGACATCGCGCTGAAGCTGGAGGAGCACGCGCTCTCCGACGACTACTTCGTCTCGCGCAACCTCTACCCGAACGTCGACTTCTACACCGGCCTGATCTACCGCGCCATGGGCTTCCCGACCGAGATGTTCACGGTCCTGTTCGCCCTCGGCCGGCTGCCGGGCTGGATCGCCCAGTGGCACGAGATGATCAAGGAGCCCGGCTCCCGCATCGGCCGCCCGCGCCAGATCTACACGGGCATCGTCGAGCGCGACTTCGTGCCGGTCGAGGCCCGCTGAGGCTCGCACACGATCACCGGGCTCCGTAGGCGGGGCCCGGTGAACCTGTGACCAGGCGAAAAACGGAAAGCGCCCTGCTACCGGTCCCCCCACGGGCCGGCAGTCAGGGCGCTTTCCTTGTCCCGGTGCGGATTCCCCCCACGGGATCCGGCCGGGCGTCTGTGGACAGCGCCTGAATCGCTGTGTGCCGGCACGGGGCCGACGGTGAGCCGGGCGAGCGGAGCTCGCCGTACTGCGGTGCGATCTGCCGGGACGCGTACGGATCGGGAGGGCCGCTCAAAGCTCCCCGTAGTACGTGCCCCGGCGACGCAATTTCCGGGAACGTCCCCCAAGACATCCCCAGATGCCAGTCGCGCCCCCCAAGACGCTTCTGACATCGCCAACTTAGACTGACGAACCCCTTCGGTGGTTACGTTCACATCACTGTGATCTGGATCTCTTGCATATGTCCTGAAGATACGCAAGAGCCCCGATATGAGAATCGCGAACCAATCGTAAGGAAGATGCGCGAGCCTTGTGAAGAGCTTATGTGAGGCTCTCGTTGGACTCTAGGGGGACTCGGGCTCTGTCGTCACGCGAATGCTCTGAGTCGAAGGCTGTTCGTGACCACGAAAACGGACGAAAAGGCCATCGCGGCCCCCGCGATCATGGGATTCAGCAGGCCGGCGGCGGCGAGCGGGAGTGCCGCCACGTTGTAGCCGAAGGCCCAGACCAGATTTCCCTTGATCGTCGACAAGGTGGCGCGTGCCAGCCGGATCGCGTCCGCGGCCACCCGCAGATCCCCGCGCACGAGCGTCAGATCGCTCGCCTCGATCGCCGCGTCCGTCCCCGTGCCCATCGCGAGGCCCAGATCGGCGGTGGCGAGCGCCGCCGCGTCGTTCACCCCGTCGCCGACCATCGCGACGGCCCGTCCCTCGCCCTGCAGCCGCGCGACCACGGCGACCTTGTCCTCGGGCAGCACCTCGGCGATCACGTCGGCCGGGCCGATGCCGACCTCCCGCGCCACGGCCTCGGCGACCGCCCGGTTGTCCCCGGTCAGCAGCATCGGCGTGAGCCCGAGGTCCCGCAGTTCGCGTACGGCCTCGGCGCTGGTCTCCTTGATCGTGTCGGCGACGGCCAGCACGCCCGCCGCCGTGCCGTCCAGTGCGACCACGACGGCCGTACGGCCCGCCGCCTCGGCCGTGCTCTTCGCGTCCGCAAGCGTTCCCGGCAGCGTCCCGGGGAACCGGCCGACGGTGACCTCGACGCCGGCCACCCGCCCGCGCACGCCCCGTCCCGGCACGTTCTCGAAGTGCTCCGGCGCCGGAAGGTCGCCGACGCGCTCCTGGGCGCCTGTCGCGATCGCTCGGGCAACCGGATGCTCGGAGGCGTGTTCCAGGGCTCCCGCGAGCCGCAGGACGTCTTCCTCGGCCCGTCCCTCGGCGACGTGGACCTCGTGCAGACTCATGCGGCCCGTCGTCACCGTGCCGGTCTTGTCCAGGAGGACGGTGTCGACGCGGCGGGTGGACTCCAGGACCTCGGGTCCCTTGATCAGGATGCCGAGCTGGGCGCCGCGGCCGGTGCCGACCATCAGGGCGGTCGGGGTGGCCAGGCCGAGCGCGCACGGGCAGGCGATGATCAGCACCGCGACGGCGGCGGTGAAGGCCGCGACCGTGTCCCCGGTGACCGCGATCCAGACCCCGAACGTGCCGAGCGCGACGAGCAGGACGGCGGGCACGAAGACCCCGGAGATCCGGTCGGCCAGACGCTGCACCTCGGCCTTGCCGTTCTGCGCGTCCTCGACGAGCCGGGCCATCCGCGCGAGCTGCGTGTCCGCGCCGATCCGGGTGGCCTCGACGATGAGCCGGCCCCCGGCGTTCACGGTCGCACCGGTGACGGCGTCGCCGACGCCCACGTCCACCGGCACCGACTCTCCGGTCAGCATGGACGCGTCCACGGCCGACGCGCCCTCGACGACGGTGCCGTCGGTGGCGATCTTCTCGCCGGGCCGTACGACGAAGCGGTCGCCGACGGCCAGTTGCGCCACGGGAATGCGGACCTCACGGCCGTCCCGCAGGACGCAGACGTCCCGGGCGCCGAGTTCCAGCAGCGCCCGCAGAGCCGCTCCCGCGCGCCGCTTGGAGCGGGCCTCCAGGAAGCGGCCGAGCAGGATGAACGCGACGACCCCCGCGGCGACCTCCAGGTAGAGGGCGGAGGCGCCGTCCGTACGGGAGACGGTGAACTCGAAGCCGTGCCGCATGCCGGGCATCCCCGCGTCACCGAAGAACAGCGCCCACAGGGACCAGCCGAACGCGGCGAGGGTACCGACCGAGACCAGGGTGTCCATGGTGGCCGCGCCGTGCCGCGCGTTCGTCACGGCGGCCCGGTGGAAGGGCAGCCCGCCCCAGACCACGACGGGCGCGGCGAGCGTCAGGGAGAGCCACTGCCAGTTGTCGAACTGGAGGGCCGGGACCATCGACATGAGGACCACGGGCAGGGCGAGCACCGCGGAGACGGTCAGCCGCTCGCGCAGGGCGGCCGTCTCGGGATCGTCGTCGGCCGCGGGCGCCTCCCGCTCGAGGGGTGACGGCGGTGCGGGCGGCGGGGGCTCTTCGGCGGTGTAGCCCGTCTTCACCACGGTGGCGATCAGATCGGCGACCCGTACCCCCTCGGGGTAGGAGACCTTGGCCTTCTCCGTCGCGAAGTTGACCGTGGCGGTGACGCCGTCCATGCGGTTGAGCTTCTTCTCGACGCGGGCCGCGCAGGAGGCGCAGGTCATCCCGCCGATGGAGAGTTCGATCTCCGAGGGCGTGCCTATCGGCGTCTCGGGTGCTGCGGTGGTCATGGTGCGGCTCCAGGAAGGGGCCGGGCCGCGCGGAGCCGGTATCAGCCGGTCGGCACGGCCCGGTACGGAGAAGGAGAGCTGCGGGGCTCGCTCAGGCCAGGCCGACGAGCTCGAAGCCCGCCTCGTCGACGGCGGCGCGGACGGCGCCCTCGTCGAGCGCGGCCGCGGAGACGACGGTGACCTCGCCGGTGGAGGCGACGGCCTTCACGGAGCTCACGCCGGGGATCGCGGAGATCTCGCCGCCGACGGAGCCTTCACAGTGTCCGCAGCTCATGCCGCTCACCTTGTACACGGTGGTGACGGAACCCGGGGTGCCGGTCTGGGCGGTCATGGCGTTACTCCTCATCGAGGCGTTCTGGGGTGTGCGTGCACGGGAGGGATCCCTGGGAACCCAGGGTTCCCCTCGATGCTCACCACACTATACCCCTAGGGGGTATTTCTCCAAGTGGCGTCGCGGTGCGCCAGCGAGCGCGCCCAGGCCAGCCCCGCGAGCGCGACGAGGAACAGGCCCCCCACCGAGAACAGGGTGAGGAGGTGGTCCTGTCCGCCGGTGGGCCTCGGCAGCCCGCCGCGGGCGGGCAGTGCCCGGTCGAGTCCGGCGCGGCCGAGCCGGTCCACCAGCCACAGTGCGATCCCGCGCGTCGAGTCCCACAGGGCGTGCAGCAGGGAGGCGCCGAGGCAGGCGCCGGCCACCTGGGCGGTCAGGCGGAAGCGTCCGTCCGGGCGGCGCCGCGCCAGCAGGGCCGCGCCCGTGACCGCGGTCCACAGGCCGTGTCCGAACGGGGTGAGCACCCCGCGCAGGATCTCGGTCTCCAGGAGCGTGCGCAGGCCGGCACCCTGGAGGGACACGGCCGCGTCGAAGGCGTGGCCCGCGCCCTCCAGGGCCGCGAAGCCGAACCCGAGCGTCGCGCCGAGCACCAGGCCGGCCCGTGGCCCGCGGATCAGGGTGTGCCGGCGCAGCAGGAACATCAGCGCGCCGAGCTTCACGGCCTCCTCGGCGAGTCCGGTGCTCACGAACATCCCCATCGCGGGGTGGGTGAGCTGGTACTCCGTCACCGAGGCGCCCAGCGCGCCCAGGGCGCCACCGGTCAGGAAGCAGCCGAGGAGCGGACTCGTGCCCAGGTCGCGGCCGTGCCGTTCGTACGCCCAGAGCACGAAGGCGACCGGCACGAGGAAACTGCCCAGCAGGATCAGCGTCGGCAGCGGTGTGACGTCCCTCGTGGCGTACGTGAGGACCGCGGTCAGCACCCAGAGGGCCACCCCGATGCCGAGGCAGCGCCTCCAGAGGCCGGCGGGGATCCGGGGATGCGGCGGCGGGGGCTGCTGCGGTCCGGGAATGCGGGCCCGGGGGGTGCCCGGTGGCGGATTCTGGGTCACGGCCATCCCTCTGTCCCTCGGGGGGCCGCCCGCGGGCTCGGACGGGGGCCCGCGTTCCGGCGTCGGGGCGGCGCCCGGGCGCGTGGCGCGGGCGCGCGGACGGATCGATGCCGCGGATCGCTGATCGTTTTGCCCGAACCTTATGACACATGTCCCGGATGTCGCAGGCCGGAGCGCTGGTGCAGACCCGTCCGGCGCGGCGCGGCGCGGCTCAGTGTCCGGCGGGCGATCCGCTCTCGAGCAGCGGCTCCAGATAGCGGTGCATGACCGTCTTGAGCTCCACGATGTAGCCGTCCCGTTCGGCGCCCTCGTGGGACATGACCAGGGTGAGACCGGCCTTGAACAGATGGACCGCCATGTTCGCGGTGCGGGTGCGCTCGCCGGACGGCAGGTCCGGCAGACGGGCCCCGATCATCTCCTCGACGCGGGCGAGGAGCGTGCCGTGCAGGGTGCCGATCTCCTCGACGATCACTCCCGGGGTGTCGGCGCCGTGCATCAGGACGGCGAAGGCCGGGTGCTCGACGTTGAACTCGATCAGCGGGTCGAGGACCGCGTCGAGCATCCGGTCCAGCGGGAGGCCGGCGTTCTCCTGGGCGAGCGCCTGCCCGTGCGAGCGTGCCCAGTCGTCGAGGAGCTGGTCGCTGAGGCCGACCGCGATGGCCTCCTTGTTCGGGAAGAACTGGTAGAGCGTGCCGGGCGAGACGCCGGCCTCGCGGGCGATGGCGTTGGTGCTCGCCGCGGTGTAGCCGGTCCGGCAGAACACCGAGGCCGCCGCCTCCAGGAGCTGGGCCACGCGGCGCTCGCCGCGGGCCTGACGGCGGCGCGGCTTCTCCTCGGCCGGCTGCCGGTGCTCCGGGGACTCCTCGGTCTGCTGCTTCTCGGGCACGGGTCATCCCCAGCTTCTCGGGACACGATTGACAAACACGAGCGGTCACTCGCATTCTTGAAAAACGCGAGCGACGTCTCGTGTTTGCCAGTCTATGGCAATGGGCGATCCATGATGCCTGCACGGATGCGGGTCATCGGGTCACGGTGAAGGGGACACCGCATCATGTCCGAAGTCGACGGCGCGGACGCCGGGCCAGCGACCGGGGCCGGCGAGAGCCGGGGCGAGCAGGGGGCCGAGCGCGGAGGTACGGGCTCGGGCGGCGGTACGGACGGGGGTGCCCGCCTCGGCGGCTGGACCCGGTTCGTGACCGCGCGCCCACGACTCTCCCTGCTCGTCGCCCTCCTGCTGACCGCGCTCGCCGTGGTCGCCGGCAGCGGAGTCGCGGACCGGCTGGGCAGCGGCGGCTGGGAGGACCCCACCGCGCAGTCCACGTACGCGACCAAGGCCCTGGAGCGGGAGTTCCCCGCCTCGCAGCCCAACCTGCTGCTCCTTCTCGACGCGGGCAAGGCCTCGGTCGACGACCCCGCGGTCGCCGCGGAGGCCCGGCGGATCGCGGCACGTCTGGCCGCCGAGCCCGGCGTCACCGGCGTCGGTTCGTACTGGCAGACCCCGTCACCCACGCTGAAGGCCCGCGACGGCCACGAAGCGCTGATCGCCGCCCGGCTCACCGGTGACGAGACGGCCGCGGCCCGCACCCTGGACCGCATCGCGCCCTCCTACCGAGGAGAGAGCGGGTCCGTCGAGGTCGAGGTCGGCGGACCGGTCGCCGTACGTCACGAGATGCAGACGACCATCAAGGAGGACCTCACCCGGGCCGAGATGATCGCCCTTCCCGTGACCCTCCTGCTGCTGGTCATGGTCTTCGGGAGCGCCGTCGCGGCCCTGCTCCCGCTCGGGGTCGGGATCATCGCGATCCTCGGCACCAACGCCGTGCTGCGCGGACTCACCGAGGTCACGGACGTCTCGGTCTTCGCGATGAACCTGACGACGGCCCTCGGCCTCGGTCTCGCCATCGACTACGCCCTGTTCATCGTCCGCAGGTTCCGCGAGGAACTGGCCGCCGGCGCCCCACCGCGCGCCGCGATCGGTGTCACCCTGCGCACCGCGGGCCGGACCGTTCTCTTCTCCTCCCTGACGGTCGCGGTGTCGCTGGCCGCGATGCTCGTCTTCCCGCAGTACTTTCTGCGCTCCTTCGCCTACGCGGGCATCGCCGTCGTGCTGCTCGCCGCGGCCGCCGCCCTGATCCTGCTCCCCGCGGCGCTGATGCTCCTCGGTGACCGGGTGAACTCCCTCGATCTGCGGCGGCTGTTCCGGCGCGGCACGCCGGACCCGGCCGCCGGCGGGGCCCTCTGGGGACGCACGGCCTCGCTCGTCATGCGCAGGGCGCCGCTCTTCGCGGTGGCCACCACGGCCGGCCTCATCGTTCTCGGACTGCCCTTCCTGGGCGTGAAGTTCGGCACGGCCGACGACCGGCAGCTCCCCTCGGGCGCGGAATCGCACATCGTCCAGCAGCACATCCGCGACGGCTTCGCCGGCAGCCCGGGCAGCGCTCTGGAGGTTCTGGCCGAGGGGAGCGCCACGGAGACGGAGTACGCCCGGTACCGCGAGCGGATCGCCGCCCTGCCCGAGGTGCTGCGCGTGGACGGCCCGCTGGTGAAGGGCGACGCCGCCTACTTCTCGGTGCTGCCGAAGGGTGAGGCCGTGGACGAGGGGGCCCAGCGGCTGGTGGGCGAACTCCGGGCGGCCGACGCTCCGTTCAAGACCTCCGTGACCGGCACGGCGGCTGTCCTGGTCGACTCCAAGCACGCGATAGCCGACCGGCTCCCATGGGCGGCCGGCTTCATCGCGATCGTCACGCTGTTCCTGGTGTTCCTGCTGACGGGCAGCGTGCTGATCCCGGTCCAGGCGGTCCTGCTCAACGCGCTCAGTCTGACGGCGATGTTCGGCGCCGTGGTCTGGGTCTTCCAGGACGGCCATCTCTCCGGCCTCCTCGACTTCACCAGCTCCGGTTCGATCGAGACGACCCTCCCGGTCCTGATGTTCTGCGTCGCCTTCGGCCTCTCCATGGACTACGGCGTCTTCCTCCTCTCCCGCATCAAGGAGGAGTACGACCACACCGGCGACCACCGGGAGGCGGTCCGCTTCGGACTCCAGCGCACCGGTGGACTGATCACTGCGGCGGCGGTCATCCTCGCGGTGGTGATGGTCGCCATCGGCACCTCCCGGGTGGCCAACACCAAGATGCTCGGACTGGGCGTCGCGCTGGCCGTCCTGATGGACGCGATGGTCGTCCGCAGCCTGCTGGTCCCGGCGGTCATGCGTCTGACGGGCAGGGCCACCTGGTGGGCACCGGGACCCCTGCGCCGCTTCCACGACCGCTTCGGCCTCAGCGAGTCGGAACCACCGACGCCGGCTCCGGACGCCGAGCCGGTCGGGGATGCCGAGCCGTCCCCGGACACCGAGTCCCCGGTCGCGGAGCCGGCCCCGGACGCGCCGGAGGAACCGGACGCGGAGTCCGCCCGGGACACGGCCGAGGCGCGCCGCTAGCGTTTCCGCGGGAGCTGATCTCCGAGTGGAGGGCGGGAGCCGATGCGGGCAGTGGTGTTCGAGCGGTACGGGGAGCCGGCCGAGGTCCGGGAGGTGGCGGACCCGGCGCCCGCGGAGCACGGGGTGGTGGTGCGGGTCGAGGCCACGGGGCTGTGCCGGAGCGACTGGCACGGCTGGATGGGCCACGACCCGGACATCACGCTGCCGCACGTGCCCGGCCACGAACTGGCCGGGGTGATCGAGGCGGTGGGCGCCGGGGTGAGCGGGCACCGCCCCGGCGACCGGGTCACCGTCCCGTTCGTCTGCGCCTGCGGAAGCTGTCCCGCCTGCGCGGCGGGCGACCAGCAGGTGTGCGAGCGGCAGACCCAGCCGGGGTTCACGCACTGGGGCTCCTTCGCCCAGTACGTGGCGCTCGACCACGCCGAGGTGAACCTGATCCCGCTGCCGGAGGAGCTGTCCTTCGCCACGGCGGCCTCGCTGGGCTGCCGGTTCGCCACGGCGTTCCGGGCGGTGGTCGCGCAGGGGAGGACGGCTCCGGGGGAGTGGGTCGCGGTGCACGGCTGCGGGGGCGTGGGCCTGTCGGCGGTGATGATCGCGGCGGCTTCCGGCGCGCGCGTCGTGGCCGTCGACGTGTCCCCCGCGGCCCTCGGTCTGGCACGGAGGTTCGGGGCGGCGGAGTGCGTGGACGCCTCCGCCGTGGCGGACCCGGCGCAAGCGGTCCGTGAACTGACCGGCGGGGGCGCGCATGTGTCGCTGGACGCCCTCGGATCGCCGGGCACCTGCGCGGCCTCGGTGGACAGCCTGCGCCGCCGCGGCCGGCACGTCCAGGTCGGCCTGCTGCCCTCATCGACCGGTCTCACCCCGGTCCCGATGGCCCGGGTGATCGCCCTCGAACTCGAACTCCTCGGCAGCCACGGGATGGCGGCCCACGCCTACCCGCCCCTGCTGGAGCTGGTCCGCGCCGGAGTGCTCCGCCCGGATCTCCTCGTGACCTCCACCATCGCGCTGGACGCCGCGCCGTCCGCCCTGGCCGCCATGGGGTCCGCTCCTGGCCGGGGCGTGACGGTCGTCGAGCCGTGGGCGTGAGGGCGCCGGGCCGAGGTCGGTGAGGGGACAGGGCCGGGGCGGGGTTCCGGCCGGGGCGGGGGGGGGGCAGGGCGCCCGCGCGGCGGGGCGCGACCGGGG
>NZ_JBSFZS010000137.1:0-17888 GCF_053600395.1 Streptomyces sp. NPDC005070
TCCCGCCCGGTCACTACGGGCAGTTCGTCGGCAACTTCTCCGGAGTCGACCTGGCCCGCCGCGTCATGGGCGTGCCCTGGATGAACCGCGACGGCATCCGCGAGTGCATTCCTCCCGCCTACACCCGGCACATCGGCACAGCCGCGCTCACCCAACTCGCCTCGGCCCGTCTGGGGGTGGCGGCGTGAACGCGCGTGTGCTGCCGCTGCGGCGGCCGAACGGCCTGCGGGTCCTGGACGTCTGTTGCGGGGCCGGGGGCCTGTCCATGGGCTACTACCTCGCCGGGTTCGACGTCGTCGGCGTCGACATCCGCCCGCAGCCCAACTACCCCTTTCCCTTCGTCCAGGCCAGCGGCTTGGACTACACCGCCGCCCACGGCCACACCTTCGACCTGGTCCACGGCTCCTGGCCCTGCGAGCGCTACGCCACCGTCACCCGCTGGCGCGGCAACCCCGAAAACCACCCCGACCTGATCGGCCCCGGACGCCAGGCCATGCAGGCCACCGGCCGGCCGTGGGTTATCGAGAACGTCCCCGAGACAGCAACCGCGGGCATCCTGCGCCCGGACTACCGCCTGTGCGGAACCCAGTTCGGGCTGAACATCCGCCGCCACCGCGTCTTCGAGACCTCGTGGAGCGGGGGCGGGGACCTGGTCGCGCCGTGCTGGCACCGCAAGGGCCTGCTCGCCTTCGAGCACAAGGGCGAGCGCGCCTACGCAGACGCCATGGGCTGCACCTGGATGACCAGCCTCGAAGCCCGCAAAGCCGTACCCCCCGCCTACACCCAGTGGATCGCCCAGCAGTTCCTCACCCTCGAAGGGAGGACCGCCGCATGAACAACACTCTGCTGTGCGCCGCCCTGGCGGCCGCGGAAAAGGGTTGGCACGTCTTCCCCTTGCGCCCCGAGGCCAAGCTCCCGGCACTACACGGCGAGCGGACATGCACCCGCACGGGCCCGTGCGGGGACGGGCACCGGAAGTGGGAGCAACGGGCCACGACCGACCCGGACCGTATCCGGGCCGCGTGGTCGCGGGCGCCGTTCAACGTCGGTATCGCCACCGGTCCTTCCGGGCTGCTGGTCATCGACCTGGACACGCCCGAGCATAAGGGCAGTTCGGACGCGCCTGACGGCGCGGCAACCTTCGGAGCGCTCTGCGAGCGCGCCGGGCACGCCGTCCCCGACACCCATCGAGTGCGGACCGCGAGCGGTGGAACCCACCTGTACTTCACCACCCCGCCCGGCACCCGCATGACCAACACCCAAGGCACCGTGGCCGATTCGGTCGACACCCGCGCGTGGGGCGGATACGTCGTCGCCGCCGGCAGCATCACCCCCGCAGGGACGTACGAACCGCTGTGCGGCCCTGTGGCGGCCCCTCTGCCGTCGTGGCTGCAATGCGTCCTGCAACCGACTCCCAAGCACTCTCGGGCCCCCTCGGTGGCTGTATTGGGGCAATCCCGTCGATACGCGGATGTAGCGCTTGCGGACGAGGTGCGGAACGTGGCTGCGGCTCAAGTCGGTGAGCGGGAGGCGAAGTTGTTCCGCGCCGCACGCGCGTTGGGGCGGTTCGTCGCGTGGGGCGACCTCCCCCGGCACGTGGTCGAGCAGGCTCTTCAGGCAGGGGGCGAGGCGGCCGGACTGTCCGCGTTCGAGTGCCGCTCCACCCTGCGCAGCGCGCTTGACTGGTCCATCGCCCACAACCAGACTCGCCGGGCGACGGCATGAGCACCCGCCCGCACACCCCTCTGAAGAGCATCACCACCACCCCGGACGGCCCGCACACCGCTCCACAGCCTGTGGACCGTCCGGCCGTGGGCGAACCGAAGGCCGTCGCCCGACAGGGCGTCCTTTCAGTCCCTTCCCGCTCGATCCGCTTCCCGACGAGCGGGGGCAGCGGCGACGGCGACGATCCGACGCCGGACCGGCCCGGTATCCGCATCTACGCACCACCGGTCTACCGCCACCACTACGACGGAGCCCGCTGGTCCAGGCGGCACGGCGACGACACCCCGTACGCCGCGTACGCCTGCGCGTGCGGTGAAGCCGTCACCGCGACCGGGGCCGCCGACGTGGCCGCTCTCGTCACGGAGTACGCCGCGCACAAGCACTTCTGCACCGGAACACCCGCCGCACTCGCCGAAGGGAGGGCCGCCGCATGACCGACACCATCAACGGGGCCGCGCTGCTCGATGAGGTGGAAGCCTTCCACCGACGCTTCAACGTCTTCCCCACCGAGGCCGCGTACGTCGCCGTCACGCTGTGGGACGCACACGCCCACCTGCTCGACTGCTTCGACTCCACCCCGCGGCTCGCGTTCCTATCCCCGGAACCGGGCTCGGGAAAGTCCCGAGCACTGGACGTGGTAGAAACCCTCGTGCCGCGTTCCATGGCCGCCGCCGACGCGTCCGCCGCCGCACTGTTCCGGTCCGTGTCCGGTATCGACGGCGGTCGGCCCACCATCCTGTTCGACGAGATCGACACCATCTTCGGCCCCAAGGCCGGAGACAACGAGCAGCTACGCGGCTTCATCAACGCAGGCCACGCACGCGGACGGGTCATGTACCGGTGCGTCGGGGACGGCTCCAACCAGCAGGTACAGGGCTTCCCCTCGTACTGCGCCGTCGCCGTCGCCGGACTCGGCTCCCTGCCCGACACGATCCTCACCCGCTCCGTCATCATCCGCATGCGACGCCGGGCCAGGAACGAGAAAGCGGAGCCCTTCCGCTCCCGCATCCACGTCCGCGAGGGCAACCAGATCCGCGACCGCCTCGCCAAATGGGCCGAGTCGGTCGAGAAGCGGGTCGCCGGCGCCTTCCCCGCGCTCCCGGACGGGGTCACCGACCGGCCGGCCGACGTCTGGGAACCCCTGCTCGCCGTCGCCGATGCCGCCGGGGGCGACTGGCCGGTCCGGGCCCGCGAAGCCTGCGTGACCCTGGTCAACGCCTCACGCGCCAACGACAAAGGCAGCATCGGCATCCGTCTCCTGACGGACCTGCGCGACCACGTCCTCATCGGCATCGACCGCCTGCCCACCGTCGCCATCCTCGACCGCCTCAACGCGCTCGACGATGCCCCATGGGCCGACCTCAACGGCAAGCCGCTCGACAACCGGCGCCTGTCCCGGATGCTCAGCGACTACGTCACCGCCGAGGGGGACCCGGTCGTCTCCCGCAACATCCGCACGGCCGGCGGAATCCTCAAAGGATTCTTCGCCAAAGACCTCGAAGACGCGTGGGCCCGCTACTGCCCTCCGCCAGGGTCCGCTACATCCGCTACGCCGCTACATCCCAGCTCAGAGCCCCTAACTCTGTAGCGGCAACCACAGACGTAGCGGCTACGGCCACCCGCCCCGAAATCGCCGTAGCCGCTACATCCGACCCGTCCGCTACAAAAATCATGCCGCTGACCTGCGATGTAGCGGTGTAGCGGATGTAGCGGACTTCCGAGAGGGACCCCGAACCGACAGAGGAGAAACCTCCCGATGAGCAGCACCCGCCTGGCAACCGATCAACTGCTCTACACCCCCGAAGCCGCCGCCGAGGTTCTGTCCTTCGGCCGCTCCACCGTCTACGAGCTGATGGCCGAAGGGCTCCTCAAGTACGTGAAGCGAGGACGCTCACGCCGAATTCGGCGCAGCGACCTGGAGGCGTTCGTCAACAGCCTCGAACCGTCGCCCAACTGACCCTGCCTGACAGCCCGAAGCGAGGCGGCCCCGGACTTGGTCCGGGGCCGCCTCGCGCATGGAGGAGTGCATGAGCCCCCGCAGACAGAACATGGAATCGTCCATCTACCTGGGTGGCGACGGCTGGTGGCACGGTCGCGTGACCATGGGCGTCAAGGACGACGGCAGCCCGGACCGCCGCCACCGTCGCGGCAAGACCGAGGCCGAAGTACGGCGCAAGGTCAAGGAATTGGAGAGGCTTCGCGACAAGGGTCGTGCCCCGAAGGCCGGCCGCGCGCCCACGGTGGCCGCGTGGATGGAGAACTACCTGACCAACATCGCGAGCCTCAAGCTCCGCCCGCGCTCCCTCGACGACTACTGGTCCAAGACCCGCAACGACATCATCCCCAGCGTCGGCCAACACCGCCTCGACAAGCTCGCCCCCGAGCACCTGGAACGGATGTACCGCGCGATGCTCGACGCCGGGCACGCCCCCTCGCACGTGCTGAAAGTCCACCGCATCCTGTCCCGGGCACTGAAGATTGCCCACCGCCGCCGAATCATCGCCGAGAACGTCGCCACCCTCGTGGACCCGCCCACCGTCGACGAGACCGAGGCCAACCCGTTCACGATCGAAGAAGCGCAAGCCTTCCTCCGCGCTGCGGCCGAACGTCCCACCTCGATGCGCTGGATCGTCGGCGTCGGAATGGGATTCCGGCAGGGGGAAGCCCTCGGCCTTCGGTGGCCGTACGTCGACCTGGAAGGAGAGATGTTCCACCCTCAGTGGCAGTTGCAGCGGCTCACCTGGCGCCACGGCTGCAAGACCCCGGGCCCGTGCGGTGAACGGCTCCACCGATTCGAACCCTGCCCGCCGGACTGCACCACGCACAGGGGATACAAGCGCGGATGCCCCTCGCCGTGCCCGAAGACGTGCACCCGGCACGCGAGTGCCTGTCCCGAGCGAAAGGACGGCGGGCTTGTCTTCACCCGCCCCAAGACGAAGAAGAGCCGCAATTCCGTGCCGATCCCACCGCCGTTCATCCCGTACCTGATCGAGCACAAGGCCCGGCAGGAAGCCTTCCGAGAAGCCGCAGGCGACGGCTGGGAGGACCACGGCGCCGTATTCACCCGCCCCGACGGCCGGCCGCTCGACCCGCGAGCCGACTGGGAGGAATTCAAGGAGCTGCTCGCCGAGGCCGGTATCGACGACCGCCGCCTCTACGACGGAAGCCGCCACACGGCCGGCACGATCCTGAACGAGCTGGGCGTGGACATGGTCACCATCATGGAGATCCTCCGGCACACCCAGATCAGTCAGACCCGGCGGTACGTGAAGGGGCGCTCCCACCTCTCGAAGGACGCCATGCGCCGTATGGGAGACACCTTCATGCCTCCAGCGCAGCCCAGCGTGGAACTCACAACTGAGACCGCCAGCACCCGAGAAGCACGCGCGCAGAGGCGTCGCCGCGTTCGCTAAACAGGGCGGGCCCTTTCAGGCGTTTGCCAGAATGGGCCCGCCTGCGTGCGAACTGGGCTCGATTGGCCTAGCGCCGCTGGCAGGTTGGGCATGGCGACCTCCAAGGTGACATCAGGAGCCTAGGACCTGAGGGAGCCGCAATGGACCGCAGCATCCAACCCAACGAGTCTACGGACAGCTCGAACAAGGATGTTCAAATTGGGGTTGACAGCTATCTCGGGAGGCGTTTGGTTTCTTTCGACGGACAGAATATCGGAAAGGTTGATTTCGTCTTCACAGGCTCCGGCTCTGAGTCTGAAGTGCCTAACGTCGCGGCCGTGGCCAAATACACGCGCGACCCTAGGAAGCTTCCTCTTTGGAAACTAGTACCCATTCGTGATGCCCGCATTCGATCCGATGGCACCATCGTGGTTCCCTACGGCAGAAGCTTGATCACCTCAGGCCCCGAATTGACAAGTGCCCCAACAGACCTAAGCGCCGAAGTGGCAGGCAAGATCGAGGATCACTACTCTCGTGCCCACTACGCCGTTGACCTAAAAGGCTCGCTTCCCCGGAAGCCGCTGCCCGCCTCTGGAGCACTCGAATCTGCGCCTGACACGGATAGAGGAGTAGAGAATGAAGTAGATCCACTCATCCTGTCTCCAATCGCGGGAGATGAGGCGTTCCGGCATTCATCGGAAGTCGCATATTGGTCCCAAGCGGCGCAGATTATTGGCATCGGGGTTCAGCTGAGCGGCCATCACAATGTACTCAAGGAATGGGACGATGACGCGCGCACTCTATTGATTCCCCGACTCGAACCCATTAAGCACGGCGACCCATGGCCGCAAGCTAAAATCGCCCTCGAAAAGCTAGGGTTGCTGGAAGCATTCCACTCATTCCATGAGTATCCCTCGACCCACGGACCGGAGCTATCTACAGTGCAATCTAAGCTCTGGGAGGAGTCCTACCTGAATCAGTATGGTATTTCGTCTGAGGCTGCAACAGCCCTGCTATATTCTGGCCTCTTCTCGCCCAGCGAGCTGGTGAGAATCTCCTCGGCTTCACAACTTTCGTGGCTTGTAGAAGACCTTGAGGGAGCGGCACGAAAGTACCTAATCCAAGGCTGCCGAAGCAATTCTCATACCGTCCAAATGATCTCCGCCAACGCATTGGGGAAACATGCCGAAGATCACCATGCAGTGCAGAGTCTAACTACCCCACAGCCGTACCGCGGACCCGTAGACCCAGCACACACGAGCACAATTGTCCACGGAACCTGGGCCGCTAATGGAGTTTGGTGGCGACCGGAAGGCGACTTCTTTCAATTCATCAAGGAGCAGGTCAGTCCCGACCTTTACGACGGACAGGGATATTTTCGGTGGAGTGCAAAATGGAAGAAGAAGGATCGCCGACGGGCCGGATTCGAACTCGAGAAATGGTTGGCCACCAATGCAGTTCCCCATCCGGAAACCGGAGCCAGGGAGTTTGATACTGTATTCGCACATAGCCATGGAGCCAATGTATCCCTCTCAGCAGGTCTGGTCGGCGCAAAGATCACATTCCTGATCTTTTTGCATCCTGCAATCGATCGCCGCACCCCGCGGGAGATGCAGCTAATTCTTAGCAACGTTTCAGGAGTACTCGCTCTCTTTCCTCATTTCGACCTTACGGTGCTGGCCGATCGAAGTCTGCGCGGCTTTCCGACCCACGACGATAAAGTGGTGCAAAAGAAGATTCCCGGATGGTTCAAGCATGACGCACTATTGGATCCGTACACATGGCTTCAAAACGGATTGATCAATGAAGTGAACTACTACAGAGATCAGGCGCGTGCTCGAAGGCGGGATCTCCAGATCTAGCCACGCCCGCAGTTAGGGCAGACCGAAAGCCCGCTCCTGGGTCGCGCATACGCAGATCAGTCAGACACGGCGGTACGTGAAGGAGCGCTCCACCTCTCGAAGGAGGCATGCGCCGGAAGACACCTTCCTGCCCTCGCCGCAGGCCCCCACTGAGACCACAACTGAGACCCTCGACACCCGCGCGGGCCGCGCCGCACGTCGCCGCCGCATCCGCTGAACGCAAAAGCCCAGCTCAGACCATGTCTGAGCTGGGCTTGCAAGGGAGCCCCCTGTCGGATTCGAACCGACGACCTACGCATTACAAGTGCGTTGCTCTGGCCATCTGAGCTAAGGAGGCCTGACGCGCGCCCGGGGCGTGCGTGCCCGTGCAGTGTACCCACGTCGCCGTGCGGGGCTGTCGAGAGTTTCCGCGAACTTCATCGGCGTCCGGGTGCTGACAGAACACATGAACGCCAGGTAGCGTCCTGACCCAGTTCACTCGTATGGACTACACCACTATGGGCGTTTCCGTAGTGGATCACCACCTTTACAACGGATCGTCCGGCACGTTCCTGCCGGTGAAGGGGGCCCCTCACCATGGCCACTGTCTCGTTCAACAAGGCGACCCGCATCTACCCGGGTGGCGACAAGCCCGCCGTCGACCAGCTCGAGCTCGACGTCGCGGACGGCGAGTTCCTCGTCCTCGTCGGTCCCTCCGGCTGCGGAAAGTCCACCTCCCTGCGCATGCTCGCGGGTCTCGAGGACGTCAACGGCGGCTCGATCCACATCGGCGACCGCGACGTCACGCACCTGCCGCCCAAGGACCGGGACATCGCGATGGTGTTCCAGAACTACGCGCTCTACCCGCACATGACCGTCGCCGACAACATGGGCTTCGCGCTCAAGATCGCCGGCGTCAACAAGGCCGAGATCCGCCAGAAGGTCGAGGACGCGGCGAAGATCCTCGACCTCACCGAGTACCTCGGCCGCAAGCCGAAGGCCCTCTCCGGCGGTCAGCGTCAGCGTGTCGCCATGGGCCGCGCCATCGTGCGCGAGCCCCAGGTCTTCCTCATGGACGAGCCGCTGTCGAACCTCGACGCCAAGCTCCGCGTCTCCACCCGTACGCAGATCGCCTCGCTCCAGCGCCGCCTCGGCATCACCACGGTGTACGTCACCCACGACCAGGTCGAGGCCATGACCATGGGTGACCGCGTGGCCGTGCTCAAGGACGGTCTGCTCCAGCAGGTCGACTCGCCGCGCAACATGTACGACCGCCCGGTCAACCTCTTCGTCGCCGGCTTCATCGGCTCCCCGGCCATGAACCTGGTCGAGGTCCCGATCACCGACGGCGGCGTGAAGTTCGGCAACAGCGTCGTCCCGGTCAGTCGCGAGGCCCTCCAGGCCGCCGCCGACAAGGGCGACCGCACGGTCACCGTCGGCGTGCGACCCGAGCACTTCGACGTCCTCGAGCACAACGGCGAGGCCGCCAAGTCGCTCTCCAAGGACACCGAGGACGCCCCGGCCGGTCTCGCCGTCTCCGTGAACGTCGTCGAGGAGCTCGGCGCCGACGGCTACGTCTACGGCTCCGCCAAGGTCGGCGACGACCACAAGGACCTCGTCGTCCGCGTCAGCGGCCGCGCCGTACCGGACAAGGGCGCCACGCTGCACGTCGTGCCGCGTCCGGGCGAGATCCACGTGTTCTCCACCTCGACGGGCGAGCGCCTGTCCGACTGACGTCCGCGTCAGCCTGACATAAGCACTCACCCCCGTAAGGGTTGAATTCACCCAAGTTGACGAAGAGGGCCCCGCAGCCGACCGCGGGGCCCTCTTCGTTGTCGACAAATACCCCGGCAGACCGGGCATTTCGACCGCCGTACGGTAGCCGTCCGTCAACCCGCTACCCGGAAAAGCCAACTTCCCCGTCCCCCGAACCGGTGACTAAATGTCGCCAAATCATCACCCCGCGCTACCCTCACTCGCGTGAAGCACTCCACCACTAACCAGCGGCCCCGGCGTGGCCGTGGCCCCGCCCGTCAGATCGGCCGGACCCTCGCCCTCGTTCTGCCTGTCGTCCTGGTGCTCTCCGGGACTCTCGCGGTCACCCAAGTCAACTGGTCGGGGAATCCCTCGAGCTCGGTGCTCACCGCGTCCTCCGAGGAGGTCTCGACGCGAGCCGTCTCCCGCACCCCGCATGACGTCCTGCGCGACAAACTGCTCCTGGAACTCCAGGAGAAGGACCCGGGCGTGGCCCTCACCCACCTCCAGCAGGCGGTGAACGGCCGTCCGTCGCTCGCGAAGCACTGCGTCTCCATCGCCCGCGCCCTCGGCCGCGCCGCGGTCCGCGCGTACGGGCCGACGCGCGCCCAGTCCTTCTCCCGGCCCGTGTGCGACACGGCGTTCGCCTCGGGGGTCGCGGCCGGACATCTCTAGCACCCGCTCGTCGGCACACACCGGCCTGCACGCACCAGTCGGCACACACCGGCCGGCACACACCGGTTCGGGCCCGTCCGGTAACAGCCTGTTAAGGAACGGTTGCCGCGGGAAAGCGCGTGCGGGGCGCCACGTAGAGTTCGAACATGACCGATCCGAACGCCGCGTCGCGCCCCGTGCAAGCCGTCGTCCTGGCCGGCGGCCAGGGTTCCCGGCTGCGTCCCTACACCGACGACCGGCCCAAGCCGATGGTCGAGATTCCCGGCACCGGGACACCGATCATCGGCCACCAGCTCACCTGGCTCGCCGAGGAGGGCGTGACCGACGTCGTCGTCTCCTGCGGTCACCTCGCCGACGTCCTCCAGAAGTGGCTGGACTCGGCCGACCTCCCGCTCAACGTCACGACGGTCGTCGAGACCGAGCCCCTCGGCCGCGGCGGCGGCCTCAAGTACGCCGCCGCGCATCTGCCGCACCCCGACCTGCCCTGGTACGCGACGAACGGTGACATCTGGACCCGTTTCTCGCTGCGCGACATGGCGGACTTCCACGCCGAGCGCGACGCCGTCGCCACCCTCGCGCTGGCCCGTCCGCGCATCCCGTGGGGCGCCGTCAAGACGGACGGCTTCGGTCACATCACCGACTTCATCGAGGCGCCGCCCTCCACGTTCGAGATCAACGCGGGCGTC
The DNA here is from genome assembly GCF_053600395.1 of Streptomyces sp. NPDC005070. Taxonomy (NCBI): domain Bacteria; kingdom Bacillati; phylum Actinomycetota; class Actinomycetes; order Kitasatosporales; family Streptomycetaceae; genus Streptomyces; species Streptomyces sp. NPDC005070. The sequence goes on from NZ_JBSFZS010000137.1 coordinate 10,075, forward strand.
TACGTGTTCTCGCCCGAGTTCACCGACATGCTCCCCGAGCGCGGCGACCACGAGCGCACCACCTTCCCGCGCCTGGCCCGCGAGCGCCGGCTGTCGGGCTTCCCGATCCCGCAGGGCGCCTACTGGCGCGCCATCGACACCGCCAAGGACCTCACGGAGGCGGCGAAGGAACTCGCGGCCCTGGGCCGCTAGAAACCGCCCGCCCGCACGGTTCCACGAGACGCGGACCGGCCCCCCTCACACGGTCCCGCTAGACGCGGACCGGCCCCACACGGTCCTGCGAGACCGTCCAGGGCACGCGACAGGACGACAGCACAGCGGCACGACGGCAGGGCCCCGCACATCCGAGTGCGGGGCCCTGCCGTCGTCGCGCCCGGCCGTACGGGCGTCGCGGGGTCGGTGGGACGTCAGCCCAGCAGGCCGCCCACCAGACCCGGCTGGCCCGTGGACGAGCTCCCGCCGGTGGAGGTGCCGCTCCCGGTGCCCGTGCCGCCGGTGCTGCCGGTGCCGCCACTGCCGCCGGTCGCCGTGCCGCCGCTGCTGGACGGACCGGCGCTGGTGCTCGGGGCCCTGTCGACCGGCGAGGACTGCTCGGGCGGGGCCTGGCCGCCGCCCTGGGTCTGGCTGGGCTGCTGCCCGGTGCCGGTCGGGTCGGTCTGCTGGGTGGCGCCCGGAGTGCCGGCCGTGTGCGACGGGGTCGCGGAGCTGCTCCGGGTCGGCGGCTCGGAGGCCGAGGGGGTGGCCTTCCGATGCCGTTCGCCGGGCGTCTCGGGGAGCGGGGAGCCGGGCAGTTCGTTGCGCGGGGCCTCGCCGGGACCGGGAACCACGATCCGGCTGGAGTCGCGGACGGCGCCGCCGAGGAGCGAACCGATGAGCAGGGTCAGTCCGACGACGACGGCCGTGAGCAGCGCGCCCCGCCGCAGCACACGGGCGCGCAGGTCCCAGATGTCGGCGCGCGGACCGAGCGTCCGCCAAGCCTCGCTGGAGAGCCGTCCGTCGGCGGAGTAGACCGGGGCGCCCGCGATGATCAGCGGGGACCAGGCGGCGAGGTAGATGATGTCCGGCGTGTCGTACACGGGCACCGTCTTCCAGCTCACGGTGACGATGAGCGCCGCCGACAGCATCGCGCCGACCGCGGCCGCCACCCGCTGCCACAGCCCGAGGACGGTCAGGACACCGACGATGACCTGGAAGAAGGCGACGACGAGTCCGGAGCCGATGGGGTGGTGGAGCGCGAACTGCCGCAGCGGCTCGGCGACTTCCCACGGATGCAGCGTATTGAGCCACTTCACCATGGAGCCGCGCTTGCCGCCGTCGAAGTAGACGGGGTCGCAGAGCTTGCCCATGCCGGCGTAGACGGAGATGAATCCGAGGAAGACGCGCAGCGGGAGCAGCACGACGCCGAGATTCATCCGGCGCCCGGGGTGATAGGCGTGCCGGACCGTGTCGGAACCGCGCCGCCTGCCAGGGGTCTCGCGCTGCGTCTCCTCGAAGCGGTCGTCGTCCCCGAAGCCCTCGTCCCCGAAGTCGCCGTCCGTGTAGGCGTGTTCGCCGTACGGCGGTCCGCTGTAACGCGGTTCGTCGTAGGCGCTGCCCGCGCTGCGCATCTGGGGAAGCAGCCGTTGCTCATCGTCAAGGGGGGAGCGCTGGCTGCCGACGAGGGGCGTCTCGACCGTGTCGACGGTCAGATCGCCCGCGTAGCCCGGCTGTTCGCCGATGCGCGGGATGACCTGCGTCGAACCGGCGTCGGGCGTAGGCCCGGTGAAGCCGTGGGGCACGCCCGCGCTCCGTACGGCCTGGAGCAGGCGGTGGGCGCCGGTGTCGTCGGGCGCGGACTTCCCGCTCCAGACGACGGGCGCACGGCGGCGGGCCCCGCCGGCCTGACCGGCCCCGCCCGCTCGGCCCGGCGCGCCGGCTCCGGGAGAGCCCAAGTGCCGCGCGATGCGCGGGGACTGGCCCCGTGACGCACCCGCCAACTGGACGCGGAAGCTCGCATGGTTGACGATGACCTGCGCCGGATCGCTCGGCACCTTCACCATGCTCAGCGCGGGAACGTCGTCGAATCCCGACGAGCGGTCCCCCGTGGGTGTGCGGGGTGTTCTGGTGTCCACACTCATCTAACCGAGTGACGTGTGGTTAGGACACTGCCTTGACCACGCGGAACTGTCCGGACCGCGTCAAGATCGTTCAGAACACCCCGATCACCCCACGAGGGTGACCACCCGGACGTCCGTTCAGGCGCGGCGGCGCGCCGCCTCGTACAGCACAACTCCCGCCGCCACACCGGCGTTCAGCGACTCCGCGCCACCGGGCATCGGAATCCGCACCCGGAAGTCGCAGGTCTCGCCGACGAGCCGGGACAGGCCCTTGCCCTCACTGCCGACGACGATGACGACGGGGCCGCCCAGCGCCTCCAGTTCACCGACCTCGACCTCGCCGTCGGCGGCCAGGCCGACCACCACGAGGCCGGCCTTCTTGTACGTCTCGAGGGCGCGCGTCAGGTTGGACGCGCGCGCGACGGGCGTACGGGCGGCGGCACCGGCCGACGTCTTCCAGGCACCGGCGGTCATGCCGGCCGCGCGGCGCTCGGGCACGACCACGCCGTGGCCGCCGAAGGCGGAGGTGGACCGGACGACCGCGCCGAGGTTGCGGGGGTCGGTCACCCCGTCGAGGGCGACGATCAGCGGGTCCTGGCCCTCGTCGTACGCGGCGGCGGCGAGGTCCTCGGGGTGCGCGTACTCGTACGGCGGGACCTGCAGGACGAGACCCTGGTGGTTGAGCCCGTTGGTCATGCGGTCGAGCTCGGGGCGCGGTGCCTCCATCAGGTGGATGCCGCCGCGCTCGGCGACGAGCTGGAGCGCCTCGCGGACCCGCTCGTCGTTGTCGATGAACTGCTGCACGTACAGCGTCGTCGCGGGCACGCCCTCGCGCAGCGCCTCGACGACGGAGTTGCGCCCGACGACCATCTCGGACGTGCCCTTGCCGCCGCGGCCCCGCGGGGCGGGCTTGCGGACGATCTGCTTCGCCTTGGCGTTGGCGACGCGGTTCTTCTTGTGTCCCTTGCGCGCTTCGGCGGGCGGGGTCGGCCCCTTGCCTTCCAGGCCCCGGCGTCGCTGGCCGCCACTGCCGACCTGCGCGCCCTTCTTGCCGGACATGCGGCGGTTGTTAGCAGCCATGACCTACCTGTCTGTGTGAGACGTGCGTGCGTACGTATATGAAGTGTGCCGCCCGGAGGTCCGGGCGGCACAATCGATCAAGGCCGACCGTGGTCGGCCGGGGTCGCCGGAGCGGGCCGTCAGCGCGGTCCGAGCGTCCAGCGCGGCCCCTGCGGGCTGTCCTCGATGACCAGGCCGGACTGGTTGAGCCGGTCGCGGATGGCGTCCGCGGCGGCCCAGTCCTTGCGGGCGCGGGCGCCCTCGCGCTGGTCGAGGACCAGATGGACGAGGGTGTCGACGACGCCGTGCAGATCGTCGCCGCGGTCTCCGTCCTCGGCCCACTGCGGGTCGAGGGGGTCGAGCCCGAGGACGCCGAGCATGGCCCGTACCTCGGCGAGGCGCGCCACGGCGGCTTCCTTGTCGTCGGCGGCCAGGGCGGAGTTCCCCTGGCGGACCGTCGTGTGCACGATGGCCAGCGCCTGGGGGACGCCCAGGTCGTCGTCCATCGCCTCGGCGAACGCGGGCGGCACCTCGGCGGCCGGCTCGACGACGCCTCCCGCCTTTTCGACGACCCGCTGCACGAAACCCTCGATGCGCGCGAACGCCGACTCGGCGTCACGCAGGGCGCCTTCGCTGTACTCGATCATCGAGCGGTAGTGCGGGGTGCCGAGGTAGTAGCGCAGCACGATGGGACGCCACACCTTGGTCATCGTGGACACGAGGACCGAGTTCCCTAGGGACTTGGACATCTTCTCGCCGCTCAGGGTGACCCAGGCGTTGTGCACCCAGTACTTCGCGAACTCGTCCCCGAAGGCCTTGGCCTGCGCGATCTCGTTCTCGTGGTGCGGGAAGATCAGGTCGATCCCGCCGCCGTGGATGTCGAAGGCGCTGCCCAGGTACTTGTGGGCCATGGCCGAGCACTCCAGGTGCCAGCCCGGACGGCCGCGGCCCCAGGGCGTCTCCCAGCTCGGCTCGCCCGGCTTCACGGACTTCCACATGGCGAAGTCACGCGGGTCGCGCTTGCCGGTCTCGCCCTCGCCCGACGGCTGGAGCAGGTTGTCGAGCTCCTGGTTGGAGAGCTCGAGATACCCGTCGTACGAGCGCACGTCGAAGTAGACGTTCCCGTCGGCCTCGTAGGCGTGACCGCGCTCGATGAGACCGCGCATCATCTCGATCATCTCGGGGACATGACCGGTGGCACGGGGCTCGTACGTGGGCGGCAGGCAGCCGAGCACGTCGTAACCGTCGTTGAAGGCACGCTCGTTCTCGTAGCCGATGGACCACCAGGGGCGGCCCTGGGCGGCCGACTTGGCGATGATCTTGTCGTCGATGTCCGTGACGTTCCTGATGAACGTCACGTCATAGCCGCGGTACGCGAACCAGCGGCGCATGATGTCGAAGTTGAGGCCCGAGCGGATGTGCCCGATGTGCGGTGCGGCCTGTACGGTCGCGCCACAGAGGTAGATCGAGACGCAACCCGGCACGAGCGGGGTGAAGTCACGGATCTGCCGGGCGCTGGTGTCGTACAGGCGAATAGTCACCACTCCAGGGTAGTGGGCCCCGGGCAGTGCCCCGCGCCCCTTCCCACAGCGTTGCCACGTATTCGTGACAAACGGGGGAGCCAGGGGCTGTACGGGGGAGCGTCGGGGGACCGCCGGCCGGTCCCGGCGCCCCCGGACGCGTACTCCGGACCGCCGGAGAGCCGGTTCTGCGGACCGCCGGACCGCCGGGCGACCGGTGCTCCCGACGGCCCGGACAGCCGGTGCTCCCGACCACCCGGACGGCCGATGCTCTCGGTCCGCCCGGACGGCCGGTGCTCTCGGTCCGTTCAGTCCGCTCGTACGACCAGTGCCGTGGCGACCGCCATCAGGCCCTCGTCGCGCCCCGGGAAGCCGAGGCCGTCCGTCGTGGCGCCCGACACCGAGACCGGCGCCCCCACCGCTTCGGACAGGATCTTCTGGGCCTCGTCCCGCCGCTTGCCGATCTTCGGGCGGGGGCCGACGACCTGGACCGCGACGTTCCCGACGACGAAGCCGGCCTCGCGGACGATCCGCGCCGCCTCCGTCAGCAGCACGACCCCCGGCGCCCCGGACCACTCCGGGCGCCCGGTGCCGAAGTGGGCCCCGAGGTCACCGAGGCCCGCCGCCGAGAAGAGCGCGTTGCACGCGGCGTGCGCGACGACGTCGGCGTCGGAGTGCCCGGCGAGCCCGGGCCCCTCCCCCTCCCACTTCAGGCCCGCACACCACAGCTCCCGCCCTTCCTCGAAGGCGTGGATGTCGGTGCCGATCCCGACCAGCGGGAGCACCGGGCCCTGGACCGGGGTGCGACCCGGCCCCTGAACGGCCGTCCGCTCCGAGGTCCCGGCGGAGCCCGTCCCTTCCGGTGTCTCAGAACCCATCGTTGAGCCTCCGCCGCGCGAGAACCGCCTCCGCCAGCACCAGATCCAGCGGGCGCGTCACCTTGAACGCCTCCTCGTGGCCCGGCACCACCACGACCTGCACGCCCAACTGCTCGACCATGCTCGCGTCGTCGGTCACGTCGTCGGTGACGGTCTCGTGGGCCCGCAGAAGCGTCGCGCGGTCGAAGCCCTGGGGTGTCTGCACGGCACGCAGCCGAGCCCGCTCCGGGGTGGCGACGACCGGCTCGGTCTCCCCGACGACGGCCGCGGGCTCGACCTCCTTGACGGTGTCGGCGAGCGGCAGCGCCGGCACGACGGCGGGAGCGCCGTCCCGTACGGCCTCGATGACGGCGTCCACCGTGTCGACGGGGACGAGCGGCCGGGCCGCGTCGTGCACCAGGACGATGTCGACCCCGGGCGGCAGCACGTCGAGGCCGTACTTCACGGACTCCTGGCGGCTGTCACCGCCCGGGACGACGACGAAGTCGGTGCGCTCGGGCAGCGCGTGCGCGTCGAGCAGCGTCTTGACCTCGGCCGTGCCGTCCGGCGGAGCCACGACGACGACCAGTGAGACGGCACGCGAGGCGGCCATCGCGCGGACCGCGTGGATGAGCATGGGCGTGCCGTTCAGCGCGCGGAGCGCCTTGGGGGCGCCCGGACCGAGGCGCACACCTCGTCCGGCGGCCGGGATCACGGCGGCGGTACGGGCCTCCGGCGGCGAAGGGAGCGAAACGTCAGACATCGGTTCCTGTCAGGTTTGTGTGCTCGACCGGGATGGGTATGGCCTGGGGGTACCCCCTGCTCGGGGAGCTGGGGGAACACCGGGCGCGACGCCTTGACCGGACCCTTCCGTGACATCCGGTCAAGGCGACTGCCCGGTTCGGCATCCCAAGTATCGGATACGCCGGTATACCGCGGGAAAGCCGATACCGGGTGAACGCCCGGTTTACCGAATGGGTGCGGGTACGAACATGCCGCAGCGCCCGGCGACAGCAATACGGCAATTGCGTCATCGGGCACCGCGGCATTTTCATTGCGCTTCTGCGCAGGCTTGGGCGTACGTCAAGACGGCTCGCGTCTCGGCGACTGAGCCGGCGTCAGGACGCGAGAACCTCGTCGAGCAGGGCCTCGGCCTTGTCCTCGTTGGTGTTCTCCGCGAGGGCGAGCTCGCTCACCAGAATCTGGCGCGCCTTGGCGAGCATGCGCTTCTCACCGGCGGAGAGTCCGCGCTCGCGCTCACGACGCCACAGGTCACGCACGACTTCCGCGACCTTGATGACATCGCCGGAGGCGAGCTTCTCCAGATTTGCCTTGTAGCGACGCGACCAGTTCGTGGGCTCCTCGGCGTACGGCGCGCGCAGCACCTCGAAGACCCGGTCCAGCCCGTCCTGACCGACCACATCACGTACGCCGACGAACTCCGCATTGTCCGCTGGCACACGTACCGTCAGGTCACCCTGGGCGACCTTCAGCACCAAGTAGGTCTTGTCCACGCCTTTGATCTGGCGAGTTTCGATGGCCTCGATCAGCGCGGCCCCGTGATGGGGATAGACCACGGTGTCGCCAACCTTGAACGTCATGTGACAGGTACCCCTTCCGTGGCTATCCAGAGTAACACGAAAACGGCGTCTTCTGAATGGCGTTTTCGCAGGTCAGGGCATATCTCGGGGCTTGACAACCGCAACAGGAACGTGCTGCGAGGGGCGAGCGGAAGAGGGTATTCGCAGGTGGGAGCGGCTGTCCAGGCGGAGTGAAACGCGTACGTTACACACACCCGGAGCCCGTCGCCAGGGTCCGAACATCCCGTTTTGTCCTGCTCCAAGAGCGCGAGTTCCGCTACTCCGTTCGACGGGCGGAGCCGAGTACGAGACGAATCCGGAATTGATCAAGGCGGTGGGTGATCACGTACTCGACGGCTCCCGATCGCACCGTGATCCTTTTCCCGGAGAGCCGGGCATTCATTCCACGAAATGCGCAAGCGTAAGTCTGCGGAACTTATGTGAATGGCGGACCGGCGTACGACAAAGCGGTGAGCGCACACCGGCGCACGGCGTGTCGGGCGGCGGCCCGGGGGCGCACACCGGTCGCACAGAAACCACCCCCACACCCCATCCACCCCACCCGGACCCCGCCCCACCCACGACCCGCCCCCGCTCCCGAGCACCCGCAGCCGGCAGCCGGCGGAAGGGGCCGTGCCGGTACATCGATGCCCGTCGCCACCGACGCCCACCCCTCACCCAACGGCGACGGGCTGATGCACC
>NZ_JBSFZS010000138.1:0-17873 GCF_053600395.1 Streptomyces sp. NPDC005070
ACCGGTGCTCCAGGTCGCCGAGAAAAGCCACGCCTGTCAAGACCGCGTATGGCGACTGACACCAGCGGCTGACACCAACAAGCGCGAACAGCAGCAGTAGACGCCGGACCGCAATGGACGATCGCCTCAGGCGCAGGACTGGTTGGTCGACGTCGACGGTCCCCCAGGATCGACCTGATAAGGATGAGGCCAGACCTCAAAGCCTCTATCTCACACGGGCGCCGTCCTCACTGTTGGCCGGCGCCCGTCACCTTGACCCACTAGTCAAAACTCCACCGACCGGCCGTGATCACTCGCGCCAAAGCAGCTCCCGGCCAGAGCCGTTCCGCCGATCTCCGGTGATGCGTTACTGTGCGCCCACACGAGGGGGAGGCCGCGATGGGCGACTACGCCGTGCACGCGCACAAGGCCCAGGAGTTGATCGCTGGGTTGAAGGTGGAGGAGCAACTGAATCGCCGCGTCCGTGGCCTGCTGAACGAGCACATAATCGCGATCGCTCAGGTCGAGGCGCCACTGGCGCTCGCTGCTGCAATCAACGCTGGAAACGAGGTCGCCGACAAGGCGTGACCCGGGGCCGCCCAAAGCCCGTGACGCCGCAAGGTTGAGCGGCTGATCGAGATCTCTCCCTGGATCTCCCGACGCAGCTCGTCAGTCCAGCCCTGCTCATGGTCAGCACGTCGCAACGGAGCTTTGAGGATGCCCACGGCCTTGCCGAGAGTCTCTGACAGATCCATGGCTCACCAATCTTGAGCATTCCGAACCGTGAACCATCGTGCGTTGTCGGTGTTCCGGTGACATCCAACGCTGACATCAACGACCACGGACAACAGCGACATTGAGCGGCTGTAGAGGGCACCTCTGAGCGCAGCTGGACCCGGCCAAGGTCCAGTTGGAGCGAACTACTGAAGCGGTGATCGACGGCAGTTGCATGTCCTACCGGCACGCGCCAATCAGGAGTAGAAGCCCCGGCCGTACTCCTCGGGCGCGACGGTGAAGTCGTCCGGACGATCACGGCGCAGTTCCTCATTCCGTGCCGCGAACACGTCGATGGCTTCATAAATCGTGCAGCCCAGCGCTTCGCGGATTGCCGTGATCGCAAACATGATCCGGTGATCGAGGATGTCGCGCTCTACGCTCGCCGGCAGTGTGGTCACGGCTCCTGCGAAGTCGCTGTACAGCAGCGGAGTACAGCAACCGCACAGATCGCAGTCAACCGAGTAAGACCCCTGCCACCCGTGCTGAACAGCCAATTACCCCTCAGTGACCATCCTGCCCAGAGTTTGCATCGAGGGGCAGGGAGTCTGCAGGACCTGGAGCGGCGGCGAACCGAGCTGGAAGGGGCGCCGTTCGCGAGCGTCGGCAGAGCGTGGGTGAATGGCCGCTGGTGCCGCATCAGGCAACGTTCGCCCTGTAACTGCCTGGTGCGTCAGCTCGTGCCGAGTGGTGCGCCCTCATCAACGTGGAGCTGGTGGTCCGCCCAGATGTAGCTTCGGGAAGCATGTTGGTGAAGGACACCATCCGGGGGTCGTCGTTTGTCCCGACGATGACCTTGAGTGCTGGGAAGTAGCCAAGAAGGACTCGGCGGCAGCGGCCACATGGGGGCACGACGCCTCGGTCGCGGTCACCCACGGCGACGATGGCGTCCAGGTCGCAGGCGCCCTGGGTGGCAGCGGTGATCTCACGGGCCTGCACCCGCTCTGCAATTCGGACAGGTGACGGCCACGCGCCGCCCGGCACAGCACCGGGACGGCGCGTCACATCACAACAGGGCAGATGTTGCTTGATACGGCACTAGAAGGTCAGGTTCCAGGCGTCGATCTTGCCTGTGTCGGAGGCAGCGTTGTCGTTGACGCGCAGCTTCCAAGTGCCGTTCGCGACCTCCGAGGAGGCGTTCACGGTGTAGGTCTGGGCGATGTTGTCGGTGCTGCCGCCGGCGTGGTTGTGCAGCGTGTAGACGGTGCCGTCCGGCGCCACCAGGTCGACCTTCAGGTCACCGATGTAGGTGTGCTTGATGTCCACACCCACCTTGAGCGTGACCGGGGCGTTGCCGGTCACACCGGTTACGGCGATCGGGCTCTCCACGGTCGCGTTGTCGTTGATGGCGAAGTCCGCGAGGTTCTCGAAGTACTTGCCGGGCGGCGGGGTGGTCCCGACGGCCTTGAGGGCGTCGACCTGTCCTTCGCCGAAGAACGAGTTGTTGGCCGTCGTGCCCGTGCAGCGGCTGTCCGAGGGGCAGGCGATGTCGTTGGCCTGGGCGGCCAGCTTGACGCGGATCTCCGCCGGGGTGATGCCCGGGTTGGCGCTGGCGATGAGTGCTGCCACGCCGACCACGTGCGGGGTGGCCATCGAGGTGCCGCTCTTGCTGCCGTAGCCGCCGCCGGGGACGGTGGAGTACACGTTGCTGCCCGGCGCCGCGACGTCGATGACGCCCTGCCCGTAGTTGGAGAACGAGGCCTTGGTGACGCCCGTGCCGTTGGCCGCGACCGTGACCACGCCCGGCAGTTCGGTCGGTATGTCGAGGCAGGCGTTGGTGATGGTGCGGGTGACCGGCGTCGAGTCGTTCGGGCTCGCGGAGTCGGTCGTCTTGTGGGCGAGGTCGTAGTTCTCGTTGCCCGCGGCGGCGATCTGGAGGGAGCCCTTGCCCTCGGCGTACTCCTGGGCGCGCTTTACGCCCTCGATGATGGCGGCCTGGTCGATGTTGTCCGGGCAGTTGAACTGCCACGGGTCGGTGTAATAGCTGTTGTTGGTGACCTTGAAGCCGTGGTCACCGGCCCAGACGAAGCCGCAGATGGTGTTCTCGGCGAAGAAGAAGGAATTGCCCGGCTCGGCGACCCGGACCGCGGCGATCTTCACCCCGGGGGCCACGCCGACGACGCCCTTGCCGTTCTTGGCCGCGGCGATGGTGCCCGCTACGTGGGTGCCGTGCGTGTCGACGTCCCGCCAGGCGCCGGCACGGGTGTCGGGCTTGCCGTAGGCGCAGGAGACCGAGTCGGCCGCGTCGAAGTTGGGCGCCAGGTCCTGGTGCTGGTCGTCCACGCCGGTGTCCAGGATGCCGACCGTGACGGAGGCGGAGCCTGGGTTCACGGCCCAGGCCTGGTCGGCCTTGATCTGGCTCATGTCGGCCCGGACCGGTTCTCCGGCCGGGGTCGAGGCCTGGGCCGGATTGGCCGGGAGCGCCGGGTTGTAGGCGTCGGCCGGGACGTCCGAGGTGCGGGTGGCGCCGACCTGCTGCACGCCGGTGACGCCGCGCATGGTGGCGGCGAATCCGCTGGACGCCGAGTGGGCGACGATCACGCCGATGGCGTCAAAGTTCGAGAAGACGGTGCCGCCGTTGGCCGCGATCGCGGAGCGGACCGCCGAACTGTCACCGGGGGCGGTGATCACGAGGTAGGCACGCGTGCCGGCCACCCAGGCCGCACTGCGGGAAGCCGGCACAGCGGCAGGAGCGTGGGCCTTGGCGGCCGTCGCGGTGGAGGGGACGACGGGGAGCGTGCCCGCGAGGGCGCCCGGGGCGCCGAACGCGAGGGCGGCGCCGAGCGTGGCCGCCAGCACCAGCGTGCGTCTGGGTCGGCTCGATATGTGGGGTATCAATGCGTCCTCCAAGGACGGCCCGGCCGTGCTGAGAGCATCGGCCGGGCCGTACGAAACAAGTGGTGGATGCAAGATGTCAGGCGCGTGCTCCTGTACGGAAGTACCTTTCCGTACAGGGACGTTATAGGGGAATGGCTGAAAAGAGACGCAATCCGGGCCTCGGGGGTCGGGAGCCACCGGGAGCTCGGCGACGTCGACCGCGTCCTGGCGTACGCCGTCGGCCTGGTGCCGGCCGGGCGGCCCGCACCAGAGCGCCGGAACCGCGCGGCGACCGACACCGCCCGCGCCTTGGTGGCCGTCGGCGGCGTGCCGGCCACGTCCGTCCAGCTGCAACCCGTGGATCGGACCGCGCCGCAGCCTCGTCTGCTGACCACGTCTCAACAGACCCGAATCGTGAGGGTTCAAAGGGGAGCGGTTCGGCGTCCAGTGACTCCGTATCCCAGGGCCCACCGCCCGGGGACGGTCTCGCGGATCGCCTCCAGGACGGCCCTGTCCAGCCCCGGACGTGCAGCCAACTGTGGGCGCCCAAGGCGTCTTGGCGTAGCAACTGCCCGGGACGGAGAACCAACGCACTGGAAAATCCTCCGGCCATGTGCCGCCGCCCAGAACCGGCCGACCGCCGAGTCGTCAAGTGCCTTGATGTTCAGGACAGATCGCAGTGTCATGCCCGCGATGCTCTGCACGGGCTCCGCGATCGGGAGGCCTGTAGGGCCGGGTCCCGCCCCGGTGCGCGGGGGTAGGACGGCGCTGTGGACGGCACGGTGCGCCGCAGCCAGACTGCGGGCCGCACGAGGTTGCCACGAGGGGGAGTTGAGCATGAAGGCAGAGAACATCGACGATGTCGTGGACAGGCTTGCCGGGATCGTACGGGAGGCCGGCCGCGCCGGTGACCGGGTCGGGTACTTCGCGGCGCTGTACCGACAGGTGACCGTGGAAGTCCGCACGGCCATTCACGGTGGGCTGTTCGACGACGGTGCGCGAATGGACCGGTTCGACACACTCTTCGGCAACCGCTACTTCGACGCGTACGACGCCTGGCGCCGTGACCGGAGCGGGCCGCGTTGCTGGCGCGAGGCGTTCGGGCTGCTCGACGACACCGACACCGTCATCGTCCAGCACCTGATTCTCGGCGTGAACGCGCACATCAACCTCGACCTGGCCGTCGCCGCCGCGCGGACCAGCCCGGGCGAGGACATCCACGAGCTGCGGCACGACTTTCTGCTGATCAACGACATCCTTGCCAGGGTGGTCCTGGCGGTGCAGGACTCGGTCGGCGCACTGTCTCCCCTCATGTCGCTGCTGGATCGGGTAGGGGGCCGCACCGACGAGCGGATCCTGGACTTCAGTGTCCGTCAGTCCCGCGAGGAGGCATGGCACAACGCCGTGCTGCTCGCCGGTCAGAACGAAGAGGAGCGCGAGGCCACCATCGAGCGGCTCGAGATCAGGGCCGCCGTGCTCGCACGGTTGACGACGCGGCCGGGCGGTCTGGTCCGTCCGGCCCTGCAACTGATCCGGAGCACCGAAAGTGATGACGTGTCGGCCGTGATCACTCACCTGGACAACGCCGTCAAGCGACCCTCCGCCGAGCCGCGGAAGGTATGAGGCCCGGCGGCTCGACCGACGGCCGGGCCCGGAGACCTGCAGGCGATGCCTGCTGTTGGGCAGGATCGCTCGCGGCGAGCGCACCGCGGTGCGTCTGGCGTGCTCGTGGCGCGCATTCATCCTGTGCTGCCGAAGAGTGGTGTTGACTCCGGGCAGAGCCCCATCGAGGAATCACCGTCAGGGTTCAGAGCCCGGTCACCTTGGCGTTGGCCGTCAGCTCGTAGACCAGGGTGACCGTGCGCCGGCCGCCGGGTGGGACCGAGAGGTTCCAGCGGGCGATGCCGTCCGAGTCGAGCGTGTCCGGGGCGGGGCAGCAGTCCTCTTCGCGCAGGCGTGTCTGCACCGCCGAGATCTCGGAGACCGGGATCCGTTCGCGGAGGACGATCACGCGTTCGCCGTGTTCCTCGGGGGTGGAGAAGCGCGACAGGTGAAGGCGGACGGTGCGGGTGAGCACGGTGCGTTGAGTGATCGCGGAGGTGTCACGGGTCTCTTCGGTGTGCCGGGTGACCCGGTGGTCGTCGCGGCTGCCATAAGCGAGCTCGACGGGGGCGCCGGGAGCGGTGAAGTCCAGGGTGCCGCGGCCGCTGAACTGGTTGCCGAGGACGAGCTCGACGGGGCCGGCGAGCAGGGCGTGGCCGGACAGGTTGTCGAACCGCACCACTTGGGTCACCAGCGGGGACAGTTCGGGGGCGCAGGCGTACTCGCTGCTCGCGGTCGTGGTGAAGGCGGACAGCAGCACGCGGTGGGAGCGACCGTCCGAGGGCACCGTGACCGGTGCGGGGGCATGCAGTACCCGTACCTCGCCGCCGTCGTCCACTCCCGGCAGGCCGAGCACGGGGGCCGGGCCGAGGTCTGCGATGTCCTCCTCGCGCAGCTCGACGTCGACGGTCTTGCGCTCCAGCGAGGTGCGGTCCTGGAGCGTGAGCCGGTCCTCGCTCAGCCGGGGCGGATCGGTGGCCAGCGCCGAGCGGGCCGTCGACAGCGTCAACCGTACGTCCGACCAGTCCTCGCCGGTGCGCTGCCAGACGGTCGCCTCGGTCTCCAGCGTGAGGCGTTCCCCATCGAGTACGGCGCGGTAGGCGGGCCGCCACAACGCACATGCGATGAGGTGGCTCAGGCACAGCTCGGCAGGCCCGGCGGCCGTGGCTTCCACGGTCAGCTCGATGTGGCCGGTCAGTTCTGCGGGCTTCTCCTCGGCCTGGGTCAAGGCTCGCTGGGCTGTGGCGAGTTCGGTGCCGAGGGATTCCAGGCGGGCTTCCACGGCCCGTAGTTGCTCGCCGTACGAGCCGCGCTCATCGTCCACACGGTCCAGTTCGCGGGTCCAGCGTGCCGCGTCGGCCTCTCCGTAGCCGGCGCCTTCGCCGACCTCCCGGAGCAGATCGGCGGCGAGACGACCGAGTGTGTCGAGACGGGCCTGGATCCGGTCGTACTGCCGCCTCAGGGCGACCAGGTCCTCCTCGAGAGCGTGCACCCGGTGCCGCAGGGCGGAGTCGTCGTCGCCGGGCCGGGGCCCGCGCGGCGTCCAGCCACGGACGATCCGCACGTCGAGGACGGTCGCCGGGTGCTCGGCTGTCAGCTCGGCGTGCAGCGTACGGTCGACGGCCAGTGCGCTGACGGGCCCCAGACGCAGCCGTTGCACTCCGGCCTCGAGGTCGAGCACGGCGGTGCGCTCGACGTGGGCGCGGTCCTCCAGGCAGGTGACGGCGGTGACGGGGAGAGGGATCGGCTCCGGTGCCGTGGACATGGGGTGCGTCAGCTCCTGCGGTTGCCGCCGGCCAGGGCCTTGGCGGACGGGATACGGATCTCGTAGCCGCCGTCGAGGGCGGTGGTGGCTCCGGCGGACAGGTCCACGCGCCAGACGCGTGTCCCAGGGGCGTGATGGTCCCCTTCCGCGTCGTCCGGGGGCGTGGTCCAGTCGGCCCGTTCCTCGATCCGGACGTCCGTGTCGGAGGCGACCGGGACCCGCTCGAGGACCTCGACGGTGACGGGTCCGGCAAGCCGGCTGGCCAGCTCCACATGGACACGGTGATCGAGCACCGTGGTCGTGCCGCGCAGCCCCGAGGTCGACTCGTGCAGGTTCGTGCGACGGGTGACCCGGATGCCCTCCGCAGGGCCGAGCCCCACCCGGCAGACGCCGCCAGGGGCGAGCGTGGGCAGTGCGGCGGTCAGCAGGAAGTCGTCTCCGGCGGTGACCTCCACCGGTCCGGCCAGCAGTGCCTGGTCGGTGGAGTTGTCGAGCGCCAGCGTCGCATACACGGTCTGCTCCACGGACGGCACGCAGCGGTACTCGGTGCGCAGTCCGACCGGGATCTCTCCGATGCTGACGGTGTGCCAGGTGCCGTCCGAGGGTACGTCCGCGCGGGCGAGGGCGTCGAAGCGGTGGTCGAAGGAACCAGCCGACTCGCGGGGCCGCACGGCGTGCCCGGGCAGCGGCAGCGATGCCACCGCTTCGGCGCGGCGACGGTACTCGGCCGCCACCGGGTCGAAGGCGGAGTCGGCGAACAGCCGGCCCCGGCGCTCGTCCTGCTCCTCTGGGCCACTCAGGACGAGGGCGGTGTAGTCGAGTTCAGCGCCGCTCGGCTGCGGCAGACCGGACGCCGGCGCCGCGGCTTCCGGCGGCGGTGTGGGCCAGGCAGGGGCCCCGGGTGCCGACGGCGCGGCCTGGCGGCCAGAGGCCGCGGGTGGCATGGCTGCGGAGGGCGGAAGCGAGCGGCCGCCGCCACGCGGCCTGCCGCCCGGTCGGGACGGGACCGCCTGCGCGAAGTCACCCAGGCCGGCGTCGAACACCTCTGCGTATGCGCTGCCGGGCGCGGGCGCGGACGGTGGTGCTCCGTAACCCTGAGGTGCCGGCAATGCCGCGGTCAGCGGCTGGCCGTAGCCCTGCAGCGATGGCGGTGACGGCGGAACGGGAGCGGACGCAAAGCCGCCCGCCGCGACTATGGTGCCGCCCCCGACAGTGAAGGAAGCGCTGGTCGTGACGGGCCGGGGGCTCGCTCCGTCGTACCCGGCGAAGAGGTCGGCCAGGCCCGTCGGCGGCTCGCGCCAGCCGGAGGGCGTCGGGGAGGGCTGACGGCGCCCGATCCGCAGGGAGCGCAGCCTGGGCAGGTCGGTACGGCGCCGCAGGTCGGCGGTTGCCAGGGCGATACGTACGCCGGTCCAGTCCTCGCCGGTGCGCTGGGCGATGGAGGCGCGGAGCACCAGACGGCCACTGCTGTCTCCCTGACGGTGGGTGAGACGGTAGGCCGGTACCCAGACCGCGCCCGGCACCGCGTACTCCAGCTCCACTTCCGCGTCACCGGTGCCGTCGAAGGTCACCACCGCCGAGACCGTGGTCTCCACGTGCGCGGGCGCAGCGTCGGTGGAGGCGCGGGCGAACCGGTCGACGGCGGCATGGAGCGCGTGCTCGACGTCGGCCCGCTCCTTCTCCAGGTCGGCGAGACGGGTGTGCAGCCTGGTCAGCCGCTCGTCGACGAACGCGGCGAGCTCGAGCCACGCGTCGACCGGGGTGCGGCGGTGCGGGTCGTCGCGCCTGCGGACCGGCGGGACCGGGTGCAGCGACCTGACCTCGCCGATCAGCGTCAGCTGCCGGTCGTGTCGCTCCTGCGCCGCCGCGTACTCCTCCCGCAGCCGCTCGACCTCGCGTTGCAACGCGTCGGGCACGGCGGCGCCGAGCGGCTCGGCCTCGATCTCCACCCGTGCCTCGACGACGCGTACCCCGGGGGCACCCGTGATGCGAGCCCGCAAGGACCCCGCGTCCAGCGAGCGAGGCAGTCCCGTCACCCGCACGCGCCCGCCCGGCGGCACGCTGCCCCGCGCCAGGCGGCGGCAGATCGCGCCCTGCGCGTACACCACGACCGAATCGAGGGCCGAACCCCACCTGTGTGCCGTCTCAGCCACCTTGTGCTCCGTCCCCCGCCGTGTCCGTGCTGAGCGAAGCCTACGTCCAGGCGGTCGGTGCTTCCCGAGGATTTTTGATCCGGAGAACCCGGCACTTCGCCCACCGGGGGCTCCCACGAGTCGCCGCTCCACTGGGACCAGGCGTAGCTGGAAGCACTGATGAGACGTCAGCCCCGTTGGCTCAGAGGGCCATTGCGGCACGTGCGGCCGCAGCCGCCGAACACTGAGACAACCGGTGCGTCCCGAACCGCAGGTGCAGGAGCTTGTTCGGGGCGAGCGGGACGGCTGAGCAGGGTTCGGTCAGGCGCCGACGTGTTCGGTGAGGCAGAGGTACTTCGGGGGTTCTTGGTCGTCGACGCTGCTGTAGTCCAGGACGGCGGGGTCGGTCAGGCGGGTTCCGGGGTACAGCGGCTGTGCAGTCCTGCTCGGTGTCGTAGAGGACGATCGGGCCTTCAGCGCATCCCGGGTGCCGGAGGGGTTCGCCAGGTACGCCGCTCCCCCGGGTTCTTCCAGGAATTCCGTGACCCAAGCGTCGTAGCGCCGCGACGGTCGCACACCCGTCCGCTGCCGACTGGACATCCGCCTGTCCAGCGTGCCGGGCTGGCCGTGTCCGGCGTACCGGGTGCCGGACTCCATGACCGTCTGCCCGGCGGGAGCCACGATCAGTCCGAGCCATTCATGCAGCAACGAAGGCAGCACCGCGGGCTCCGGCCGACCGGTCACACTCCGGCCACGTCCGGTCGACTGTGATGACCCGCCGTCACCAGTCGGCAGATGCACGCACTGTGACTCCCCTCGAAGTTGGTGGCGTCGCGGCCACATCACCTGAGCCGGCTGTCGGCTGCGGTGTGCCGCCTTGCCATGTGCGGTGTGCTGCTGCTCCTGCCAGGGTGCGACAGTGCCGGGACGGGTGGCCGGAACCCCGGGGGCGTGAGCGAGGACACGTTCCTGCAGTGGCGAACCGTCTGGCAGCGTGGCCCCGGGTCCCGGCGGGAAGCGTTGCCGGGACCGGCAACCGGCCGTGCGTGCACACACGTCGTGTCACGCGGGCGCGCGGTGCGCCGTGGCGTGCCGTCCGACGTACGGGGGAACACGTGAGGGCCTCGAGCCGCTCCTTATCCTTGTCCACATCCAGGCCCACAGGTACCGGTCCGTCCGGAGGCACAGGTACATCGACGTCAGCGTCGTCTGCGTACACGTCCCTGCTCGCCGTCCTGGTGACCGTGATCGCGGCGGCGGCGCTGGTGGTCCTGCCGACGGCGCCCGCGCAGGCGGCGCCGCTGAACAACACGCCGCTGATCACTTACAACATGCTCGGTGCCAGCAGCGGGCAGGACAGCAAGTGGACCACAACGATCGGCAACTACATCCAGGCCGCCGAGATCGTCACGCTCCAGGAGGCGGGCCCGACCCCGCCGGGCGTCCCGGTGAACAACATCACCGTCCCGGGCTTGCCACCGGTCGGCCGGGCGGGCTTCATCCAGCACCACCGCTGGCAACTCGGGCACGTCGACAACCGCCGCTCCTACGAGATCTACTTCCTGCAGACCGACCGCTGGGGCGGCCGTTACGTGGGCGGCCGCAATAACGTTGCCGTGGTCACCCAGCGCGTGCCGGACGAGGTGACGGCCGTACCCAGCCCGGTGGTGGGGGCGGGCGGACGGGCCGCGCTCGGCGTGCGCTTCGGCGACGACTGGTACTTCACCTTCCACGGCCGGCCCACCAGCGACCGGGAGCCGGACAACGAGTCGGAGCAGATGCTCAACAACATCGCGTCCTTTGTGAACCGGGTACCGGGCCGGACGTGGACGGTCGGGGCCGACTTCAACAACGAGCCGGGCCGTTTCCCCGTCCCCGTCGGTGCCCAGATGTACAGCACCGGCCTGCCCACCCACGACCAGCACCGCGAGCTGGACTACGTGGTCTCCTCCACCCGCAATCCGGACCCGAACGTACAGCGGCTCAACGGCGCCTCGTCCGACCACTACGCCGTCGCCGTCGGCGGACTGCGTGGGTCGGCGGAACCGCACTCCCTGTTCACCAGCCCGCGCTCCATCGAGAACATGCAGAACGGCGGGGTGCTGACGACCGCGAACGGCGGCTCGCGGGACGGTGAATCCGTCACCACCGCCGACCGCAGCGGAGAGCCCGGCCAGCTCTGGGACCTGGAGTACGACGGCACTCAGACGGCGCGCGTCCGGCTCGCCGGGGGCCGGTGCCTCAACGCGGAGCCGGACAGCCCGGGCCATTACATGCCCGTGCTGCGCGACTGCTCCGCGTACTACGGCCAGCGCTGGCGGCTGCTGTCGTTCGGCAACGAGCAGTACCAGCTCCGCAGTGCCGCCCTCGGCCTGTGCCTGGACGTCGGCACGTCGCACAGCCCGCAGGACACCTCCCGCTTCCAGCTCGGCCCGTGCCAGAACCTGGACAGCCAGCACTGGTACCTCGCGCCCCCGGCCGACTCCAACCCCGACGTCAACTTCTCCACCGGCGACCTGCCCGTGGCCCATCCCGGGTCCTTCGGACTGGAGAACGTCCTGACCGGCCGGATGATGGCCGCCGAGCCGCGCGCACTGCCCGGCACGCACGTACGCGCCTACCTGCACCGCAACCAGCCCCAACCCAACCAGGAGGAGTGGGTTCCGCAGTGGACCAGCAGCACGGAGCTGCGGATGCGGGACCCGCTGGCCGACCGCTGCGCCGAGATGGTCCCGTTCGAGTCGCAGCAAGGCCTCGCCGCCGTCGACACGCAGCCCTGCAACGGCTCCCTCGCCCAGACGTGGGTCGTGGACCCGGTCGGTGAGGACACCTTCCGGCTGAAGAACAAAAACATCATCTTCTACAAGGTCGGCTGCCTGGACCTCGAACCGCGCAGCAGCCTCACCGGCGACATCGTCAACGCCACGGACTGCGCCTCTCCCAAGGCCTCCCAGCGCTGGTTCTTCGCCCCCTTCGACACCACCGGCGGCCCCGACGAGCACGAGGACTCGACCACCAAGCCCCCGTTGAAGGTGATGGTGGTGGGGGATTCCATGAGCGAGGGGATGGAGGGCGACTGGACCTGGCGCTACCGGCTGTGGCAGTGGTTCCAGGACCAGCACGTGCCCGTCGACTTCGTCGGCCCCTACCGCGGCACCAAGCAGCCCGACCCGACCGGCCCGCCCGCCCCGCCCCGGCTCCAGAACGAACCGCCCGAGAGCCCCTCGGCGGCGAACCCGCCCGTCTTCGGTGCGTACGACCAGGACATCGAGCCTGGCTTCGACAGCGACCACTTCGCCGTGTGGGGCCGCCAGGCCGCCCAGGACAAGGACCTGATCGGGCCGATGGTCGCGCAGTACGAACCCGATCTGATCCTCTTCGGCCTCGGCTTCAACGACATGGGCTGGTTCGTGAGCGACGCGCGCGGCACGCTGGACAGCACGAAGGCCCTTGTCGACCGGGCCCGTGCGGCGAAACCGGACGTCAAGATGGCTGTGGCGAACGTCCCGCAGCGCCTGTTCATCGACGGCCGGCAGGACCTGGTCGACAAGACCGATCAGTACAACGCCCTGCTCAAGGATGCCATCCCGACCTGGAGCACCTCCGCCTCCCCGGTGAAACTCGTCGACTGGGCAGGGGGATACGCCTGCGCACCGGCCAAGTGCTCCGCCGGGTACGACGGCCTGCACCCCAATCTCATAGGTGAGTACCAGATCGCCTACGCCTATGCCCGCACCCTCAACCGGGAGTTCGGGGTCGGACAGTCGGTCCCGGAGACCATCGCCTCGTTTCCCGACCGCCCTATCTCCCCGGTGTCGGACCTCAAGGCGGAGTCCGTCCCCAGCGGCATCAAGGTGACCTGGAACCCGGTGTTCGGCGCCCGCGGCTACACCGTCCGCTACCGGCTCGTCGGTGCGGCGGACTGGAACGAGGTGGTCGTGCCGTCCAACCGGTTCGACACCACCTGGACCGAGGACGGCTGGACCTGGGAATACCAGGTCCGCACCTACAACTACACCGACGGTGCGTCGGCATGGAAGTTGACGACCGCGACCGCGCACCCCGAGACCGCGCCCCCGCCACCGAACATCAGCACGTCGCCGAACTCGACGGGCATGGACGTGTACTGGGACACGCCGACGGGCCCGCACACGGACGGCATCGACCGCTACGAGGTCATCACCTGGGACAAGGACGTGCCGGGCGGGTACATCACCAGTACGGCGGTCACGAACAACCAGGCGCGCATCAACGGCCTCGTACCTGGCCACCACTACCTCGTCGCCGTCGCGACCTGGAACAAGGCAGGCGGCGGCATGCCCGGCGTGGCCCGGTCCGTGACCATCGGCGCGGACGTACCGCCGGTCCCGACGGACGTCACGGTCACGTCCCTAGACGCCACCACCGTCCAGCTCAACTGGAAGGGATCCCCGGAGGCGGCGGGGTACCGGGTGTGGGTGCGCAACGTGAACGCACCCGAAGGCTCGGACACGCGAGGTCCGTACATCACTGACGGCCCCGAGCACCAGATCGCCTTCCTGTTCCCGGGCAACTGGAACTTCGAGTTCTGCATCACCGCGTTCAACGGCCGGCTGGAGTCCGGCAAATCCTCCTGCGTCCACGTGCCGATCCCGCCCCCGTCGACCGGCGGAAACCCACCACCGTCCAACAGCAGCTTCAAGGCGCAGAATCCTGCCGAGGAGCGCCTGCTGGAACTCGGCCAAGCCGCCGCTGCGCAGAGGAACCCAGACGCAGCCGCACCCATCGGCTGAAGCCAGGAGTCACCTGACGTGCTCGCGGGCCAACCAGGCCCGCGAGCGAGCTGTGCTTACCGAAGGGCGGCAGGCGACATCACGACCGCTCGCGGACAACGGACACGTTCAAGCCCTGTCCACAATTTCGGTTCCGCGGCCCACCCCGGCCGCAGGTCCGGCCCGGGTCCGGGGGGTCGGTATGGGCTGGGGCAGCGTCCAGGTCACGCGGCATGTCTTCCATGTCCGCCGGCCCACGGGCCCGACAGCGCCCGTATGTGCGGTGTCCGCCATGGCCAGAGGCGGGCGGACCGTGTCGCGTCAGGCGCGTATTGGGCGGGTGCTGGTGAAGCAGGAGCACCTGTCGGCTTCCGTGTCCGGCCCAACTGGGGCTGGAGGGCGCGAGCGGTTCAGGAGAGCCAGTCGACGTAGTGGGTGGGGGCGAGGTGGGCATCCTTGTCGGTGAGAACGTCACCCTTGACGACAGCAAACATGCCGGCGGCGGGGTCGGTGACAACGGTGCGGCCGTCGCCCTTGTGGGTGAGGGTGACGCGGCCCAGCTCGTCCAGGGAGTAGACCTCGGGCCCGGCGATGTTGCGAATGCCCCCCAGCGGGGTGCCCGCGGCGACTTCGGCCACAGCCTCGGCCACGTCCTTGGAGGCGATCGGCTGGATCGGCGTGGCGGGCAGCCGGACGGTGTCGCCGTCGGCGGTCCAGGACAGGGCAGCGTCCATGAACTCCATGAACTGCGTCGCGCGGACGATCGAGTAGGGGACCGGCCCGGCCGCGAGGATGTCCTCCTGGAGCGCCTTGGCCCGGTAGTAGTCCAGCTCCGGCACCTGGTCCACGCCGACGATCGAGAGAATGACGAAGTGGCCGACGCCGCCCTTCTGGGCCGCAGCCAGGAGGTTGTCCATCGAGGTCTGGAAGAAGGCCAGGGAGGCCTCGTCGAAGGTCGGGGAGTTCGTCAGGTTGACGATGACGTCGGCCCCCGCCACCGCCTCATCCAGTCCCTGGCCGCTGATGACGTCGATTCCGGTGGACAGCGAGTGCGGCACCGCCTCGTGCCCGACGGCCTTCAGGTTCTTGACGACCTGCGACCCGATCAGTCCGGTACCGCCGATGACCGCGAACTTCATGACATGCCTTTCGTCAGGAGATGTGTCCAAAATATCGCATAACATCCTCTATTTAGACGTTTGATACGAGGCCAGGGTTCGTACATCCAGCCAATGTGTTGCTCACCTGGCGAACTCTGCGGCACCTCCCGTCAGCCTGCCCGCAGGCTGACGGGACGGCGAGCCGACGGACCAGCCGGTCGTAGCAGGCGAAGGAGTAGTCGGACAGAGGGGAGAACGCAACTCGCCGCGACCCTCGCGCACTCGGTGACAGCCTCGGCCACCGTCCGCTTGTCGTTGCCGGCCCGCCCGAGTCGCCGACGAAGCGTCCGTCCCTCGCCGGGGGCAGACGTCAGGAGACGGCTCTGTCCAGGAGTTGGGGGCCGTTGTTACGGACGTTGTTGACGGCGGTGGAGACGGGGCGGGCGTCCAGGTGGCCGTCCGCCGGCTGGCCGAGTAGGTCCCGCAGTTCATCGGGATCCTGGTGGTCGGGGTCCCGACAAGCGCCGTAATGCTCGGGGGTGAGGGCGAGCCGGCCGGTTGCGGCCAAGCGGCTGTTCTTGATCCGGCGGTGGCGGCCCAGCGTGCGTGAGGGCGGCCCCGAGCTTGCTGCGGGCGAGGTTGGCCGCCTCGGCTTGTGTGGGCGCGATCGCCAGGATCGCGCGAGCCTCTCGCGCCAGAAGCCTCTCGCGCTTGTCGGCGAACGCTTCTGTCCGCGCGAGGTCTCGATCGGGATCGGTTCGTCGGGAGTGTCGCCGTGCTCGGCGAGCAGACGGAGCAGGTCCTGGAAGCCCGCCGCGTCGTCGCTGACTCTGAGCTTGCGAGGCAGGCGAGCCTCGGGGTCGACTACCGCCACGTCATGATGGTCTTCGGCCCAGTCGATTCCGCAGGTCACCTGCATGCACCGAGTTCGGCTTGGCATTCCTCCAGGGCACGGGCCGGTTCGACGGCGTGCTGTGTTCGGGATAGATGGCGAATTCGAGGTCGCTACGCCCGGATCGACAGTCAATCCCGCAGGCGCGGTCGGAGCGTTTCAGTTGGCGGGATGCGCGACCTGTGGCGCATCCGGTGGCGGCGCGCGGGTCATAGGCGGATGACGATCAAAGCGACGTCGTCGCGGGCGCCGCTGCTGACACCGAGGTCCACGAGCAGGGCGTCGGCAAGGCTTTCGGGCTCGTGGTCCGCATGTCGGGTGAGCGCGTCGGTGAGGCGTTGCAGGCTGGCGTCGATGTCCTCGCCGCGGCGTTCGACGAGGCCGTCGGTGTAGAGCACGAAGGTGTCGCCCTGGGTGTAGGGCACGTCGGCGTGGGGGTGTGGGACGTGTTGGGGGCGGGCTCCCAGCGGAGGGTCGGTGGCCTGGTCGAGAAAGTCGAAGGTGCCGTCTGGGTGGACGAGGACGGGGGGCGGGTGGCCGGCGCTGCTGTACATGATGCGGCGAGCGCGGGTGTCGACGACGGCTTGGACGACTGTGGCGGCCAGCGCACCCTCCACGTCGCGTGCATACAGGCCCAGGACATCCAAGGCCCTTGCGGGCCGTTCGACAGCCCGGACGACGGCGGACAACGCGCTGCGGAGCATCCCCATGACCGCGGCGGCCTCCAGGCCGTGGCCGACGACGTCGCCGACCGCGACGGCGAATCTGTTATCGGGCAGGTCGACCACCTCGTACCAGTCACCGCACACGTTCAGTGAACCGGCGGCGGGCAAGTAGCGCACTGCGGTGTCCTGGTGCCGGGCCAGGTGGGGCGAGTGGAGCATGGCCTCCTGCAAGGTGAGGGCGACCCGGCGTTCGCGGGCGTGGGCTTGGCGCAGTTCCTCGTTCAGGCGCTTGAGCTCAAGCGCCCGCGCGTACAGTTCGACCTCCCTGGCTTCCACGTCGCTGAGCGCGCCGCCTTCTCGCAGGCGGGGGTGGGAGCGGATGAACGAGGTCACGTCCTCCCCCCGGTGGAGGATCCACTCCACCTGCCCGTACGGCCCGAGCACCGGGGTGTTGATCGCGGACCACCATCGCTCCTCGAACACGCCGGGCCGGTCGGCCACGGGAATGTCGTACTTCATCGGCGCCATCGTGTCCGGCTCTTTCGAGCGCAGGACCTGTTGCAGGGAGGCGTGCAGATTCCGCACGCCGTCGGCATCGGGGTCCGCCGGATTATCAGGGAAGGCATCGAAAAGGTACCTCCCGAGCAGATCCTCCCGAGTGCGGCCGGTCACCCGGCAGGCCGCCTCATTGATGTCGGCGAGCACCAGATCCGGGCCCAGCACCATGCAGGGGCTGGGAGTGACGGCGAACAGCGCTTGGTAGTCGATCGCTGGCCTTGCCACACGGTGCGGCTGTGCGTCCTCATCAGGGCTGTCCTTGTCCCTCACCCTTACGTTCTACCGTTCGGCGGCGCCCTTAGCACCTGCGGCCAGCAGTAGTCCAAGGGTGTCCACCACGATGTGCCGCTTGCGGCCGTTGACCTTCTTTCCACCGTCGAAGCCCCTGGTCGCAGCGGGCACCGAGGCGGCTGCCTTCTCCGACTGCGCGTCGACAATGCCTGCGGTCGGCTCCGGGTCGCGGCCCGCAGCCTCGCGGACCCGCTCGCGCAGACGGTCGTGGAACTCGGCGGCAAGGCCCTTGTCCCGCCAGCGCCGGAAGAACGCGTGGACGCGGTCCCACGCGGGGAAGTCTGCCGGCATCGCCCGCCAGGTGATGCCACCCGAGACCAGATACCGCACCGCGTCGACCATCTGCCGGTGGCAATAGCTCTCCGGCTGCCCGCCGCGGCCCTCCGGCCAGCCGGGCACCGGCATCGCGTCACGTACGACGGCCCACTCCGCCTCGCTCATGTCGGACGGATACCTCGGCCGCCTGTGCGGATGATCTCCGGCGTTCCCGAACCGGTGAGCGAGACAATCACACGTCAGGGCCGCCCAGTTGCACGACATCGACGCC